>NZ_JAHKSI010000001.1:3300000-3530211 GCF_019720915.1 Alkalihalobacillus sp. TS-13 | reverse complement strand
ACTTTCGTCCATTGCCGAAGATTCCCTACTGCTGCCTCCCGTAGGAGTCTGGGCCGTGTCTCAGTCCCAGTGTGGCCGATCACCCTCTCAGGTCGGCTACGCATCGTCGCCTTGGTGAGCCCTTACCCCACCAACTAGCTAATGCGCCGCGGGCCCATCTGTAAGTGATAGCCGAAGCCATCTTTTAATCCCCCTCTATGCAGAGGAGAATGTTATCCGGTATTAGCCCCGGTTTCCCGGAGTTATCCCAGTCTTACAGGCAGGTTGCCCACGTGTTACTCACCCGTCCGCCGCTGACCTCTGAGGAGCAAGCTCCTCGTTGGTCCGCTCGACTTGCATGTATTAGGCACGCCGCCAGCGTTCGTCCTGAGCCAGGATCAAACTCTCCAATAAATTGATTGGCATAATTGCCACTGAATTTATTGAGCATCGTTTGATTGCTCATTAAATGTAAAACTTAAAAATTGATCAGGGTTCTTATAAAAAGACCCGTTTCACGCTTGGCTTTTGTTCAGTTTTCAAAGAGCTGTTTTTCGCTGCCTCGTTTTTGAGGCGACTTAAATAATATAACATCTCTTAAAACATCCGTCAATAACTTTTTTGAAATTATTTTGTTGGTTGTTTTTAGAGCAACGGAAATAACTATATCATGATTCTTCAGCCTGTTCAACTATATTTTTAATAAATGTTAAGGAGGGAAAATAAATCCGTGAGTCTGGTGAACCCAAAAAAAGAAAGAGAAAATACTTCTCTTCCTTAGGTTAAAATGGTTTCGATATATAAGTCTGTTCGTTTCGTAAGTGCAATGATTTCATCCGCTCCATCAATTTTCACCATCGGACGGGTATGTGATTGGGGATCGATGAAGACGATCTCTCCAACCTGACCGTTCGTAAGTTCAACTTTGGTTCCTACCGAAAATGCAGTTAGTTCATTTACTAGAATGTTCAAGATCTTCGGATCGAATTTCCCGAAATGATCCATTTGCATTTGTTCGAGTACTTTGAATGGAGATTGTTTAGCCCGGTAAAGCCGTTCAGAGGTCATGGCATGGAAAACATCAGCAATGGCCGCAATGCGGCTGTATTGATTCAATTGACTTCCTTTTGTCCCTAATGGATAACCGCTTCCGTCTTCGCGTTCGTGATGCTGTAATACACTCAGTAGGACACTTTCTTTTATTCCTGTGAGGCTTTTCAACATTTTATAGCCGAGAATCGGATGTTGTTTCACTTCCTCGTATTCGGATTGCGTAAGGTTATCCTTTTTATAAAAGATCTTTGGCTGGATTTTCGACATTCCACAATCAATAAGAGCACCGCCTAATCCGAGTTGGATGATCTCCCCTTTTGAATAGGAGAGTTTCTTTGCTATAAATGATGAAATCAGCCCCACAGACACCGCATGATGATAAATATAATCCTGAGCCTCAGAAAAGTGATGCAGTGATAGGATCGTTTTCGGCTTGTCTAATGCAATTTCAAGAAGTGGAACGATTTCTAGACGAATCTGATAAAGATCAACTGCTGTACCAGCTTGCCAATTTTCAAACTGCTTTTTATACTGGATGACTGCTTTTTTATAAAGTGAATGAAAACCAGTGTTTTGTGTAGTGTTCGTCGCGCTGGATGTCTTATTTTCATCTTTTTGTTTTTTAGAAGCAGATTTTTGCGTCTTCACTTCAACCTCATTAATCGAAAATGCTTTCAACACTTGGATATGCTCCTCAATCAACTCCGTATCACGTGTAACGATTGGGCGACTCGTCAGGGAAAACACATCGTTTGTCAAAACTTCACCTGGATTTAAATTATGTACAAGTACCTTCAATAGACCCGTCCCCTTCTAAAAAGATAATTTTTTTGCGGATGAAGGCATGTAAAGCTCCATTGCCTGACCAGGACTCTTGTGCTTTCTTATCTCTATATATAGAAAAAAACAGAGTTCAAAAAACGGAGGAAAATGATTTTCCTCCGTCATTGGTTACTCTTCGGTTCCTTCATCTGATGAGGAATGATCGTCATTAGTTGTATCGGACGATTCTGCATCATCTTGAATAGGTTCTTCAGATGTTTCTTCTTCATTTGTTGCTTCGTCAGCTGGAGATTCTTCTCCTTCGATCTCTTCCTCTTCATCAACCTTATCGACGACAGCTATCGTTGCGACATCGACACCTTCGTTTATTTTGATTAATCGGACACCTTGTGTATTACGTCCATATTGAGAAATATCAGCGACTGACATTCGAATGACGATTCCCGTGGTCGTGATGAGCATGATTTCTTGCTCTTCATTGACGGTTTTCAGTGCAATCACTTTACCATTCCTGTCGGTGATGTTACATGTTCGTAGACCGACACCGCCACGTGATTGTACACGGTATTCTTCCATTGGCGTACGTTTACCGAATCCTTTTTCGGTAACTATCATGATGTCACGTTCTTCGTCTGTATCGAGAAGCTCCATCCCGATAACATAATCCTCTTCACGTAAGGAAATTCCTTTAACACCAGTTGCAGTTCTTCCCATTGAACGTACGTCGGTTTCATGGAATCGGACAGCCATTCCGCTATTTGTACCGATGATGATGTCTTTGTTGCCGTCTGTCAGTCTGACACCGATCAATTCATCTTCTTCACGGAGATTGATGGCAAAAAGCCCGCCGCGACGGATGTTAGCAAATGCGGAGAGTGGTGAACGTTTGCATATGCCATCCTTTGTCCCGAAGAAGAGATACCAGTCATCGACAAACTCTTCCACTGGAATGATCGCTGAAATCGATTCACCCTTTTCAATCTGCAGGAGATTGATGATTGGGATCCCTTTTGCAGTCCTTCCGAGTTCAGGAATTTCATATCCTTTTAGTCGATAGACCTTACCGAGGTTCGTAAAGAATAAGATTGTGTTATGTGTATTCGTCGATAGTAGATGTTCGACGAAGTCATCATCATTCGTTCCCATCCCCTGAATTCCTCGCCCTCCACGCCGTTGTGCACGGTAAGTGGATAAAGGAAGACGTTTAATATACCCATTATGTGTAACGGTGATCGCAATCTGTTGGCGAGGGATGAGATCCTCATCTTCTATTGCATTTTCACCGATTGTGATTTCTGTTCTTCGTTCATCATTGAATTTTTCTCTAATCTCTGTAAGCTCTGTACGGATGATTTCAAGAACCTTTTCTTCATCCGCCAATATCGCTTTTAGTTCAGCGATCAACTTCACAAGTTCATTGTATTCGTCTTCGATTTTATCTCGTTCTAAACCAGTAAGACGTTGCAGACGCATATCGAGGATCGCTTGTGCCTGCTCGTAAGATAACGAGAATTGTTCCATTAATCCTTCACGTGCGATATCTGTCGTACGTGAACCTCTGATGAGCGCGATGATTTCATCGATATGATCAAGCGCGATGCGTAATCCTTCAAGGATATGTGCACGTGCTTCAGCTTTTTTCAATTCGAAAATCGTACGTCGACGAATAACTTCCTGCTGATGCTTCAAATAATAATGAAGACATTCCTTCAGGTTCAAGACTTTCGGTTGTCCATCAACAAGGGCTAACAGGTTTATCCCGAAGCTTGTTTGAAGAGCTGTTTGCTTATATAAATTATTTAAAAGAACGTTAGCATTTGCATCTTTCCGGACTTCTATGACGATCCGCATACCGTTACGGTCCGACTCGTCACGAAGATCTGAAATCCCTTCAATACGTTTGTCTCGAACCAATTCAGCAATTTTTTCAATCAATTTCGCCTTGTTGACCTGGTAAGGTATTTCGTTGACGATGATCGATTTTCGGCCATTATCTTTTTCTTCAATATGTGCTTTAGCACGCGTCATGATCGATCCACGACCAGTCGTATAAGCACGACGGATACCTTCACGACCTAAAATTTCTCCACCTGTAGGGAAGTCTGGTCCAGGAATATACTCCATCAATTCTGGAATATCCATATCTGGATTTTTACTTAAAGCAAGAACACCATCAATGACTTCACCAAGCTGGTGAGGAGGGATATTGGTTGCCATACCGACAGCGATCCCTGCTGCACCGTTTACGAGAAGGTTCGGAAAACGTCCTGGAAGGACAACCGGTTCTTGTTCACTACCGTCATAGTTTTCCTTATAGTCAATTGTATCCTTTTGAATGTCACGGACCATTTCCATCGAAATTTTGGACATTCTCGCTTCTGTATAACGCATCGCAGCTGCTGCATCGCCATCAACAGAACCGAAGTTTCCGTGTCCATCAATCAGCATATTGCGATAGTTGAAATCTTGTGCCATACGTACCATCGCATCATAGACGGCTGAATCACCATGCGGATGATATTTACCAATTACTTCCCCGACGATACGTGCAGACTTTTTATACGCCTTGTCTGCTGTCATACCGAGGTCGTTCATTGCGTACAGGATACGGCGATGTACAGGCTTCAGGCCGTCTCTTACGTCTGGAAGAGCACGGCTGACAATAACGCTCATCGCGTAATCCATGAACGATGTTCTTATTTCATCGCTTATATTGATTTCTTTCTTTCGAGATTGTTCGATATCGGCCATTCCCGATTACCTCCAATTACACTTCATTTCTAACATGGTTTCTTTGATCACCTGTTGCGTCTATACATCAAGGTTTTTCACGTATTGTGCGTTCTCTTGTATGAAATCACGGCGTGGCTCAACCTTATCACCCATCAAGATCTCAAAGATCTCGTCCGCTTCAATAGCATCTTGCAACTCGACTTGAAGGGTTGTCCGCTCCTCAGGATTCATGGTCGTTTCCCATAGCTGGGTCGGGTTCATTTCTCCAAGACCTTTATAACGCTGCAAGGAAGGTTTCGGCGATTTGGAGATTTCATTCAATACGCGATCTTTTTCCTTATCGTTATAGGCATAGACCACTTTTTTGCCCTGTTGGATCTTATATAACGGCGGCTGTGCGATATAGACATATCCTTGTTCAATCAATGGACGCATATAACGATAGAAGAACGTAAGCAACAGCGTCCGGATATGTGCACCATCCGTGTCTGCATCCGTCATGATAATGATCTTGTGATAACGTGCTCTGGTTAGATCAAAATCTTCTCCAATCCCTGTTCCAAGAGCCGTAATGATTGCACGGATTTCGTTATTTGATAATATCTTATCCAATCTTGCTTTCTCTACGTTGATGATCTTTCCACGCAAAGGAAGGATCGCTTGGAAATGACGATCGCGCCCTTGTTTTGCGGAACCACCTGCGGAGTCACCCTCAACGATATACAATTCGGAAATGGAAGCGTCTTTCGATGAACAATCCGCTAATTTTCCTGGTAATGAAGAAACTTCAAGTGCACTTTTGCGGCGAGTCAATTCACGGGCTTTCTTTGCTGCAAGACGTGCACGCAGTGCCATGCTTCCTTTTTCTACAATCTGTTTCGCCACAGTCGGGTTTTCATAAAGGAATTGGGAGAACTTTTCCCCGAAAACAGACTCAGTAACAGTCCGCGCTTCAGCATTTCCAAGCTTCGTTTTCGTCTGACCTTCAAATTGTGGATCAGGATGCTTGATGGAAATGATTGCTGTAAGTCCTTCACGAACATCGTCCCCAGATAAGTTTCCATCTTCCTTGAGAAGGTTGTTCTTCCGTGCATAATCATTGATGACGCGGGTTAAAGAGGTCTTGAAGCCATACTCATGGGTTCCGCCTTCATGGGTATTGATATTATTTGCAAACGAATAAAGGTTGCTTGCAAAGCTGTCATTGTATTGGACAGCAATTTCCACAGAAATATCATCCCTCATCCCTTCGACAAAGATCGGTTCATGAAGGGATTCCTTCGTACGGTTGATGTGTTCCACGTAAGATTTTATTCCGCCTTCGTAATGGTACACATGTTCCACCGGTTCTTCTTCACGCTTATCCTCAGCAATGATTTTCAGTCCACGGTTCAAGAATGCAAGCTCTCTTAAACGGTTTGCCAATACCTCGAAGTCGTACTCCCGTGTTTCAGTGAAAATCTCCGGATCAGGGACGAAGTGTGTGATCGTTCCTGTAAAATCCGTTTCCCCTATGACTTTCAGGTCTGCTGCAGGGATACCACGGTGGAACTGTAGGTAATGGACCTTCCCATCACGATGTACTTTGACCTCAAGCTCAGTGGACAGTGCGTTTACGACTGATGCACCTACACCGTGCAGTCCTCCGGAAACCTTATAACCACCGCCGCCGAATTTACCACCGGCATGCAGAACTGTCATGATTACTTCTACAGCGGGGCGTCCTGTTTTTTCATGAGTTCCTACAGGAATTCCACGTCCATTGTCCTGAACAGTGATGCTGTTATCTTTTTCAACCGTTACACGGATCTCTGTACAGTATCCAGCTAATGCTTCATCGATGCTGTTATCGACAATTTCCCAGACGAGATGATGCAATCCTCGTTTGCTTGTAGAGCCAATATACATACCAGGACGCTTACGGACAGCCTCTAGTCCTTCGAGTACCTGTATCTGACTCTCATCATATGTTTGTTTTTCTGTACCTTGGTCAATACTCATTATTTTTCACCTGCTTCTTTTTTCGAACATCCATAAACAAAATAATCTATATGAGTTCTCCGGTTTTTAACCATTCAATAATTTTTCGAAGTTCTGATTGATTCTTGCTCTTCTTTTTAGAGTTACAGACGATAATGGTGATAAGAACACTTCTTCTGTCGTTAAAACAATGGATTTGATCAATTCAGGATTGATGACTTCCAACGTATCACCGCTTTTATGGTGATCTAGAAATTCTTTCGTTTCTTCAGATCCTTTCGCAATCTCATAATCGAAAATTGCAACAACATCCCTGGCTTGTACGACGACATTCTCTCCCAGATGTATAAACAGGATTGTTCACCTCACTTTATTAACGTCGCTGTCCCATGTTCGACATTGAAAAGACTTGCATCATTCAGTGTTTCGTGTTCAATTCCATCCACGCTTGTAGTCGTGACGAAGGTTTGTACTTTTCCTTGAATCGTGTTCAATAAATGGGATTGCCGACTGTCATCAAGTTCTGATAATACATCATCCAATAACAAAAGAGGGTATTCACCAACTTCAGATTTGATCAGTTCTATTTCAGCTAGTTTCAAAGAGAGAGCCGTTGTTCGCTGCTGCCCCTGGGAACCATATGTCTGAACATCCTTCCCATTAACATACAGCAGGAGGTCATCACGATGAGGACCAGCCATCGTCGTACCGCGATCGATCTCTTTCTCTTTTATTTTAGTAAATTTCTGATTATACTCTTCTATCATTTTCGTCATATCCGTCGATTCTGATACCTGTACCGAGGATTTGTATTCTATTTCAAGTGATTCATTACCTTTAGTGATCCCTGAATGGATCGGTGACGCCCATTCTTGCAGCATTTCCAGGAATTCATAGCGCTTGGAAACGATTTTCGCAGCATGTTCGACAAGTTGCTCTGTCAAAATATCAAGCATCACTTCCTGTTCGTTTTTTCGGCGTCGAGCTAAATCACGCAATAGATGATTCCTTTGTTGGAGAATCTTCTGATATTGACTTAAATGATGCAGATAGACTGGACTGATCTGGCCGATTTCCATATCAATAAAACGACGTCGCACCTGAGGGCTCCCTTTTACCAAGTTTAAATCCTCAGGTGCAAACATGACGATGTTCAATGAGCCGATATAGTCCGTCAGTCTCCGTTGTTCGATATGGTTATATTTCGCTTTTTTACCTTTTTGACTTATGACAATCTGTAAAGATAGCGGACCGTTCCTTTTTTGGACCCTACCTTCTATTTTACCATATTCACAGTCCCAGCGTATCAATTCTTTATCTCTCGGTGTCCTATGGGATTTCGCGAACCCCAAAACGTAGATCGCTTCCATAATATTCGTCTTACCCTGGGCATTTTCGCCAATAAAGACGTTCACATTATCTTGAAAACTGACTTCTTCACTTTCATAGTTCCGATAATTTTTCAGCTGCAGCTCTTTTAAATGCAAAGGGAAACCCCCATTCAACGTGTTACCACAAATGTTCCAGTATCCGGTATTGAAACGGTGTCCCCTTCATACAGCTTCCGTCCTCTGCGCTGTTCAGGTTCATCGTTTACAAAAACGTCATGTTCTGCCAAATACCATTTTACCATGCCGCCAGATTGAATCACATCCGCTTGCTTCAATAATTGGCCAAGGGTAATGAATTCTGTATTGATTTTGATTTCCATCTCATCTGCCTCCGATCTTGTCCTTCTATCATGTGCAAGAAAAGCTACTAGGACACTTATTATTGTCACTAGTAGCTCTTCAATCTACTTACTCCGTTAACACCAAAGGTCAGCTATTCTTCATCTATCAATAGGTTCGTACAGGTAAAATCAGTTGCTTAATTGTTTTCTCCTCGAGAGGTGTAAGTACGAAAGGTCTCATTGCTCCTGTAAACTGGATATGCACTTCAGAACAATCCATTGCTTTCAAAGCATCCATCATATATTTTGCACTAAAGGAGATTTTCAATTCATCTCCTTCGAAGGATTCTGTTGACACATGTTCGAATACTCTTCCGATTTCAGGAGAGTTTGAGGAAATTTCAATCTCGCCGTCGTCTAACGTCGAAAGTTTGACAACGTTGTTTCTTCCCTCTTTTGCAAGTAAGGAAGCACGATCAATGGCTTGTAAAAATTCTTTTGATGAAATCACCATTTCCGTTTTACTTTCATTTGGAATCAATTTTGATGTATCCGGGTAATTTCCATCCAATAATCTTGAGAAGAATAATATGTTCTTCGCTTTAAATAATACTTGGCTTTCTGTAAGGACGATATCGATCAATTCACTTGAATCATCAAGAATTTTGGATAACTCCGTCAAACTCTTTCCTGGAATGACGACATTTGAAAACTCTAATTCTTCTGACGTTGCTTCTACAGTTGCGACTCTAGATGCCAGCCGATGACTATCTGTTGCAACACAGTTCAATTCACCGTTTTCGATATGCCAGTTTACACCTGTCAATATCGGGCGTGTTTCTGAGGTGGACACTGCAAACACGGTTTGGCGGATCAATGTTTTCAGCAGGTCCGCTTGAACACTGAATTTATTATTTTCCTGTACTTCAGGCAATCTCGGATATTCCTGTGGATCCAATCCATTCAGATTGAATTCCGAAGAACCTGACCGGATCCTGGTTGCAAAGCGTTCAGATACCTCAAGTTCAATCTTTGAATCTGGTAATTTTTTTACGATTTCTGAGAAAAAGCGTGCTTGTAAGACAATGCTCCCTGGCTTTTCAACTTCCACATGTTCATAACCATCTTCTTCTGCAGGTATGAATCGTTCAATCGAGATATCAGAGTCACTACCTGTCAGCGTCACTCCATCTTCATGGGCTTCAATTTTAATCCCAGTCAGAATTGGAATGGTTGTACGAGTAGAAACAGCTTTCATCACATCTTGCACACTATCGACAAGCTGATCTCGGTTCATTACGAATTTCATGAATTCATTTCCTCCTCAGTTCCTGATAAAGAAAACTTAGCAAAGCCAAGCCAGTGTTAAACTTGGTTTCCAACGTTTCTTCAGCGTTTCCTCATTACTTGCTGAAAAGTTCTATATCCTAACCTGCAAAAAATTGTTTCCTGCAAATTAATTAGAATCTATTAAAATCAGGGACATATTATTCTTTAATAATAAATAAAAAAATAGTAGTAATAATAGTAGGCGCTGTGAGTTTGTGGATAAGTCGAAAGGTGTCGTTTTTACAAAGGTTGTCCACATGTGGATAGAATGTTGATAAAAACACGTTAATGATTCTAGTTATGCACATTCGTTCACAGCTGTTAGTTTTTCAACAAGTCTCGAATTTCTTTGATTTTGTTTTGAAAATGCTGATCGGTTGCTAATAATTTAGATATTTTTTCATGGGCATGAATCACTGTTGTATGGTCACGTCCACCAAATTCCTCTCCAATTTTCGGTAAAGAAAAATCCGTCATTTCTCTTGAGAGATACATCGCAATTTGTCGAGGGAACGCAACGGATTTCGTTCGTTTCTTTGCTTTAAAATCCTCTAATCGTACATTGAATTGTTCTCCGACCATTTCTTGAATATCATGTATCGTCAATGTTCGTGGTTTTGACGATGGAATGATATCTTTCAAAGCTTCTGCGGCAAGATCTGCATTCATATCCTGGTTGATGAGAGATGAATACGCGACCACACGGATCAGTGCACCTTCAAGTTCACGAATGTTGGTATCGATCTGATTTGCGATATAAAGCATCACTTCGTTCGGAATATCAAGACCTTCAGCTTTGGCTTTTTTACGAAGGATGGCGATACGTGTTTCAAGATCTGGCGGTGTGATGTCTGTGATCAAGCCCCATTCAAAACGTGAACGTAACCGATCTTCAAGTGTCGGGATTTCCTTAGGTGGTCGATCACTTGAGATGACAATTTGTTTGCTTTCTTCATGCAAAGCATTGAATGTATGGAAAAATTCCTCCTGAGTCTGTTCTTTTCCGGCCAAGAATTGAATATCATCAATTAATAAAACGTCAACATTCCGGAACTTATTACGAAAATCGACAGTCTTATTGTCACGGATGGAATTGATGAATTCGTTCGTAAACTTTTCAGAAGAAAGGTAGACTACTTTCGCACTTGGTTTATGATCAATGACATAATGACCGATCGCATGCATCAAGTGGGTTTTACCAAGTCCAACCCCCCCATAAATGAATAAGGGATTATATGCTTTTGCCGGAGCTTCGGCCACGGCAAGTGATGCAGCATGGGCAAATCGGTTACCAGAACCGATGACAAACGTATCAAACGTATATTTTGGATTCAACATGCTTTGCGTTATATTCTCGTCTGAGGCTTCTACTTCAACCTTCGCTTTCTTCTTCGCAGCCTGGTCAAGATCAAGCTCTTCTTGTGTCTGGTTCTGGGGAATGATGAATTTTACTGCGAGCTTCGTCCCAGTGATTGTATCTAAAGTCTCCGAAATCAAATTTGAATATCTGGATTCAAGCCAATCACGGGCGAATTCATTCGGTGCGGTAATGATAAGTGTATCATCTTGTAAGGAATGGGCGGTCGTCGATTTCAGCCATGTTTCGAAACTAGGTTTACTCAGTTTCGTTTCAATTTCGGCAAGTGCTTTGTTCCATAAATCTGTAATATTTTCCATCCTAACCCTCCTTTTTGTCGAATTTTAAGTATCAAATGAAGAGGATAACCTTGAAAAAAGTCACCCCATTGTGTCGAGTCCGTTCACAGCAAATGTGAATAACATTTAATATAGTAGAAACAGGGGATATATTCTATATACACAAATTTGTGGACAAGCTTATACACAGAGGTGTATGAATGTCCACATTTTTATCCACACGCTGTGGATAAACTGTTTATTCGAGGAAGTTTTGAACGAGTTAAAACACAATAATCATATCAAAAGGATTCAGTTGTTGCAATGAGTTTTTTGTGGTTATCCACAATTACAACACCTTGTGGAATATAGTTGTCCACAGCACTAGATTTTGTGTGTAATTTGTCGATAATGGATGTGGATAGTGAAAAATGTGTCGAAAAATTATCCACAACGTTTTCCAGAGTGATTTTTATTGGGAAAAGTCAGTGAACGTGAAGATTTTATATGGGTCTGTTTTTTTAAGGTTGTTTTCTAAATGTTTGTTGCTATTGAATACTGGTTTGCATTGATAAAGATGTGTATGGAAACCTGTGAGCGGTTGAAATATATGAGACTCCTATGGGAAAGCGAGCCAGGCGAGACCCCGCAGAGAGGAACGAACGAGGAGATTTGCGGATCGACCGTGGAAAGCGCGTTATTTCCGAGGCATAAAAGAACAACAAAATTCGAGACATTCCAGCGGGATCGCGGAGATGGAGTGAATTTCGAATCAACAATAAAAACTACCAGAGCCTGAATTGTAGATAAAAGAAGAACCAGACTATCTTCATAATCAAGACTGGAACCGCAGAGGTATATAATTTTCATAATAATAGAAAGATTGTTCCTGAACTTGACAGAAAGGTGAGATGTTCTTATAATTACTAGGACTGTCTAAATGTACTTGAAATCCTCGAGGAGGTGTAATAAATGAAACCTACATTTCAACCAAATAATCGTAAGCGTAAGAAAGTACACGGATTCCGTGCGCGGATGAGCACGAAAAATGGACGTAAAGTTCTAGCTCGTCGTCGTCAAAAAGGAAGAAAAGTATTATCAGCGTAGGCCACTGAATAAACAGTGGTCTTTTTTCACATGGATTTATTATTTGGCTTTGTTTGTTTTTTAATGTTGCTTTAGAAAAATGAAATTCGCTACACTCATGCGGATCGCCCGTGGAAAGGGAGGGAATTTCACAAAAATCAACAGTGAAGAATAACAGAGCCTATTATTAAAATGAAGAAGTAGTGTCGGAGTGAATCCGGATGAAGAAAAAATATCGGATCAAAAAAAATGAAGAGTTCCAGGCGGTATTCCGTAAAGGAGAATCATTCGCAAATCGCCAGTTTGTGATATATTACTTAAGAAAGCCTGATCAGGATTATTTCCGATTAGGTTTATCCGTAAGTAAAAAAATCGGAAACGCTGTCACTCGAAATCGAATAAAGCGCCTTGTTCGTGAAGCTTTTCATGAATTGGAAGAGAATATTAAGGACTCATATGATTATGTGATTATCGCAAGAAAACCTACTTCCTCAATGGATTTTCATGAGATTAAGAGCAGTTTGATCCATGTGATGAAACGTTCTAAACTTATGAAGGGACCAAGAGGATGATGGTATGAAATATATATTGATTGCATTGATTCAATTTTACCGGAAATGCATTTCACCCTTTACTCCGCCTTCATGTCGATTCTACCCGACTTGTTCATCTTATGGATTGGAAGCAGTCCAAAAACATGGTGCACTGGTAGGGGGATGGTTGGCTGCGAAGCGGATTTTGAAATGTCATCCGTTCCATCCAGGAGGATTTGATCCTGTACCTGAAAAGGAAAAGAAGGAACAGGGATAACCTTTTTTGAAGAAAGGTATCGTTGTAAGGAGGATTTAGCAAGTGAGAAAGAGAATAGGCTTATTAATTCCAGCCGTTTTGATGGTAATGTTCCTAGCAGGTTGTTCCCTTGATCAACCTATAACCAGTGAAAGTGATAGTTTTTGGGATAAGTATTTCGTTTATCCATTATCATGGTTGATCACTGAGGTTTCTGAGTTTTTTAATGGTAATTATGGACTTGGGATCGTTATAGTCACCATTTTGATTCGTACAGTACTTTTACCGCTGATGATCAAACAGACAAGAAGCTCGATCTCAATGCAAAGGATCCAACCGGAGATCAAGGCTTTGCGTGAAAAATACAGCTCGAAAGACCAGAAGACTCAACAGAAGTTACAACAAGAAACGATGCAGATGTTCCAAAAACATGGTGTCAATCCATTGGCTGGCTGTATGCCGTTGATTATACAAATGCCGATCTTATTAGGCTTTTATCATGCGATCATGCGGACAGAAGAGATTGCGAATCATAACTTCCTTTGGTTCGACCTTGGAAATCCTGATCCAATCTATTTGTTACCGTTGATTGCTGGATTAACAACATACTTACAGCAACGTATCATGATGGGTGGAACAGACAGCATGGAAGCCAACCCGCAGATGAAGATGATGCTATATATCATGCCGATCATGATCGTCGTATTTGCGGTTACATTTCCAGCTGCACTTTCCCTATATTGGGTAGTCGGTAACATATTCATGATTGCACAAACCTATTTTATTACACTTCCTATGAAAAATAAGGAAAGTAATGCTACGGGGGGCGCGAAAAAGTGAAGCAAGTAACGATAACGAGCAAGTCAGTAGAAGAAGCAGTAGAAGAAGCTTTAACTCAACTGCAAACATCTAAAGATAAAGTTGAAATTGAAATCATCGAAGAATCCAAGAAAGGGTTTCTTGGGTTAGGTTCTAAACCGGCAACAGTAAAAGTGACAGTCAATGCAGATCCATTGGAAGATGCTATTCAATTCCTGAAGAAGGTAGCATCTAAAATGGGTGTTGAAGTTACTGTCACGGTAAAAGAAGATGAAGATGGTACGATCCTCGAAATGGAAAGTGAGAAGATCGCGATCCTGATTGGAAAGCGCGGTCAGACTTTGAATGCGTTGCAGTATCTCACAAACCTGGTGGCGAATAAATCTTCAGATGAATTCAAACGTATTATCTTAGATGCAGAGAACTACAGGGAGAGAAGGAAAGAAACTCTCGAAAAACTTGCTCATCGTTTAGCTTCAAAAGCGCTAAAAATCAATAAAAAGGTATCCCTTGAACCGATGCCTTCCATGGAACGAAAAGTCATTCATATGACATTGAAGTCAAACAACAAAGTACAGACTTCATCGGAAGGCAGCGAACCGCATCGAAGGGTTATCATCAGTCCGACAAACGAATAACAGAGTTTGTTTAATGAAGTGCCCAGCTTCTCGAAAAGAGAGCCGGGCACTTTTTTAGTTCTACTACAGTACTTCGAAGTGGAGTCAGAGGAATGATTTTGTAGATAAATCTTGTTAGTTAAGCTGACCTTATAATTTAATCTGAACGTTTACACTTTTCTTCCTCCCAAAGATAAAGATTGATTCTTGTCTGAGAAAGAACTAAACTAGTTAGTTGTGGATAATTCAAAAAACACACAAGAATTCTGTTTGGAATTATCCACTGTGGATAAATACTGATAAGAGACGTTAATAAAATACAATACTGAATGTGCATAACATTTCGAGAATTTATAGATAAGCGAAAGTATGCTATTCTATTGAGTTAGGAAGCATGATTCGGGAAACGATAAAGAAAAGAGGTGAAATCCATGGAAGGAGATACGATAACCGCGATATCGACACCAATGGGGGAAGCGGCAATCGCGATTGTCCGATTGAGTGGAGATCAAGCACTTGATATCGCAGATAAAATGTACCAGGGAAAACAGGCTTTGAAAGAGGTAGATAGCCATACGATCCATTATGGTTATATCGTTGACCCTGATACAAATGAAAAAGCTGAAGAAGTAATGGTGACGGTTATGAAGGGTCCGAAAACGTTCACTCGTGAAGACGTGGTCGAAATCAACTGTCATGGGGGGCTCGTCTCTGTCAATCGGGTCTTGGAAATTGCTTTGAACAGCGGAGCCCGTTTAGCTGAACCAGGTGAATTTACCAAGCGTGCTTTTTTGAACGGAAGAATCGATCTTTCGCAAGCAGAAGCGGTCATGGATCTGATACGGGCAAAAACAGACAGAGCTATGAATGTCGCGCTCAACCAGATGGAAGGACGTCTATCAAAGCTTATCCAGAAGCTTCGACAAACATTGCTTGAGACCGTTGCGCATGTAGAAGTGAACATAGATTATCCAGAGTATGATGCTGAAGAAATGACCCACCAGCTGCTGACCGAAAAATTAGGATATGTAAAAAGGGAAATCGAGTCGTTGCTACAAACAGCAGAGCAAGGGAAAATCCTGAGGGAAGGTCTATCAACAGTCATCATTGGAAGACCAAATGTCGGTAAATCTTCGTTGTTGAACAGTTTGGTCCATGAAAACAAAGCAATCGTGACAGATATTCCTGGTACGACAAGGGATGTTATTGAAGAATATGTGAATGTAAGAGGGGTCCCATTACGGCTTGTTGATACGGCAGGGATTCGGGAAACGGAAGACATTGTAGAACGGATCGGGGTCGAACGTTCTCGCCAAGTGTTGAAAGAGGCTGACCTGATCTTATTGCTGCTGAATTATGGTGAATCCTTAACTGAAGAGGATAAGAAGTTGTTTGAAGCTGTCGAAGGAATGGACGTCATTGTCATCGTCAATAAAACCGATTTGAACCAAGAAATCGACATGGAAGAGGTACGGGAATTAGCAAAAGATCATCCTATCGTCTCTACCTCAATAAAAGAGGAAGAAGGAATCGATAAGCTCGAAGAATCGATAAAAGAACTCTTTTTTACTGGAAATGTAGAGGCGGGAGATATGACGTATGTTTCTAATTCACGTCATATCTCACTATTGAAACAGGCGAAACGCTCTCTAGAGGATGCTTTTGCAGGGATCGAGGCAGGACTTCCAGTAGATATGGTACAAATCGATATTACAAGGACTTGGGAAATACTAGGAGAGATCATTGGGGATTCTGTATCAGAAAGTTTGATTGATCAGTTGTTTTCTCAATTTTGTCTCGGGAAATAATTTAGGAACAATAGGAGGTTCCACTATGAAACAATATGATGCAGGCACGTTTGATGTCATCGTCGTAGGTGCCGGTCATGCAGGGGTAGAAGCGGCGTTAGCTTCTGCAAGGATGGGTGCGAAAACACTCGTCTTGACATTGAATTTGGACACGATTGCATATATGCCATGTAACCCGTCTGTCGGAGGACCTGCCAAAGGGATCGTCGTGCGTGAAATCGATGCGCTCGGTGGAGAAATGGCGAGGAACATTGACAAAACACATATCCAAATGAAAATGCTGAACACAGGGAAAGGTCCTGCTGTAAGAGCACTGCGTGCGCAGGCGGATAAATTTCTGTATCAGAACGAAATGAAAAAAACGTTGGAACAGGAAGAAAATTTGACTCTCCGCCAGGGAATGGTCGAAGAGTTGATTATAGAAGACGGAATCTGTAAAGGTGTTGTAACGAAAACAGGGTCTGCTTATTATGCAAAAACAGTCGTCGTTACGACAGGCACCTATTTGAGAGGAAAAATCATCATTGGTGAATTGACGTATGAAAGCGGACCGAACAATATGCAGCCTTCTATCAATCTTTCTCATAATTTGAAAAAACTTGGCTTCAACATGGTCCGTTTCAAAACTGGGACCCCACCAAGGGTCAATTCTCATACGATTGATTATAGCAAGACGGAAATCCAGCCAGGCGACGATGTTCCGCGAGCCTTTTCATATGAAACGACTGAATTTATCATGGATCAGATCCCGTGCTGGTTAACCTATACTGGTGAAGTTACACATGAACTTATCAATAACAATCTCGAGCGGTCACCAATGTATTCCGGTATGATTGAGGGGACAGGACCGCGCTATTGTCCGTCAATCGAAGACAAGATTGTCCGGTTCAACGATAAGCCTCGCCATCAGATTTTCCTTGAACCAGAAGGGCGCAATACAGAAGAGGTCTATGTACAAGGACTATCGACAAGTCTTCCTGAGGATGTGCAACGCAACATGTTGAAATCCATTCCAGGACTTGAAAAAGCGGAAATGATGCGTGCAGGATATGCCATTGAATATGATGCGATCGTACCGACACAGTTATGGCCATCACTCGAAACAAAGCTCGTGGAAAATCTGTTTACAGCTGGCCAATTAAACGGCACGAGTGGTTATGAAGAAGCAGCCGGTCAAGGAATCATGGCGGGCATAAACGCTGCACAAAAGGCGAAAGGGGAAGAACCGGTCATTTTAGATCGATCCGAAGCCTATATCGGTGTCCTGATTGATGACCTTGTCACAAAAGGCACGAATGAACCTTATCGACTGCTGACATCAAGAGCCGAATACCGTTTACTTCTGCGTCACGATAATGCTGATCTTCGATTGACGGAAAAAGGCTATGAAATCGGATTGATTCCTGAAGATCGCTACCAACGATTCGTGTATAAAAAAGAACAGATTGCCAAGGAAATCGATCGACTTGAGCATACCTCGGTCAAACCTGATGAAAACACACAAATCATCCTTGAAAAAGCGGGCAGCAGTGCATTGAAGGAGCCGATGAGCGCAGCTTCGCTATTGAGAAGGCCAGAAATCACTTATGATGTGATTAAGGAAATTGCTCCGGCTGAAACTGAACTTCCTGATGTAGTCGGGGAACAAGTCGAGATTCAGACCAAGTATGCTGGCTATATTGATAAACAACTACAACAAGTTGAAAAAGTGAAGAAGATGGACGAAAAGAAAATCCCGGAAGACATCGATTATTCTGCGGTCAATGGTCTTGCGACAGAAGCAAAGCAAAAACTTGCCGAGGTACGTCCTTTGTCAGTAGGTCAGGCATCAAGGGTGTCTGGGGTCAATCCTTCAGATATTTCGATTCTGCTTGTCTATCTCGAACAGGGGAAGATCGCTAAACTTGCAAAATAACGGGGGACTCTCATGAACAGTGAACTGTTTCAACGAAAGCTGGAGGAGGAAGGAATCAGCCTTTCTCCTGAACAGCTTCTACAATTTGATACATATTTCAAGACATTAGTAGAGTGGAATAAAAAGATGAATCTGACTGCGATTACCGATGAAGAAGGGGTCTATCTGAAGCATTTCTATGATTCCATTTCCGCAGCATTTCACTTCGATTTCAATCACATCGTAACGATTTGTGATGTTGGTGCAGGAGCAGGCTTCCCAAGCATCCCACTGAAGATTTGCTTCCCACATCTCGATTTGACGATCGTCGATTCTTTGAAAAAACGCATTACATTCTTAGAACATCTTTCCCAGGAACTAGGATTGAAACACGCACATTTTTACCATGATCGTGCCGAAACGTTTGCCAGGAGGAAAGAGCACAGAGAACAGTATGACCTTGTTACTGCTCGTGCTGTGGCACGGATGTCGGTCCTTACAGAACTATGTATACCTCTTGTAAAACAGGATGGTACATTCTTAGCGATGAAAGCAGCGAACGCGAAGGATGAACTGGAGGATGCGAAGCGTGCGATCGGACAATTAGGCGGTGAATTGGACCGAGTCGAACAGTTCTTGCTTCCGATTGAAGAGAGTGAACGCAATCTTATTTTTATCCGAAAACAAAAATCGACACCGAAAAAATTCCCTAGAAAACCAGGGACACCAAACCGGAATCCGCTATAGTTTCACGTGAAACATTCAGATTTTGTCGGAATAAAGATGATGGTTACTAAAGGAAAAGAGATTCAATCTGTAGAATGTTCTATATGGAGTTTGATAAAGGTGGTGTGAAAGATGAAACATCCGTTTTCACGATTGTTTGGTTTAGGAGAAAAATCTTCAGAAGCTGAAGTGGAAGAGGGAATGGTAGAAGAACAAGAAGAGTTCAGTGGAAACGAAGAAGTGCTTCAAATACCTATCGAAGAGATTGTGCCAAACCGATATCAACCACGTACGGTCTTTATCGACGAACGAATCGAAGAATTATCACAAACGATCAAAACCCACGGAATTATCCAACCGATCGTCGTACGAAGAAGAGATGATAAATATGAGATCATAGCGGGTGAACGTCGTTATCGTGCAGTCCAAAAACTAGGTTGGGATTCCATTCCTGCGATTGTCAAAGAATTCAACGAATCGCAAACAGCATCGATTGCATTGATTGAAAACCTGCAGCGTGAAGAATTATCGGCAATCGAAGAAGCAACAGCCTATGCGAAGTTGATTGAAATCCATGGCCTGACCCAGGAAAGCCTTGCGCAGCGTCTTGGAAAGGGGCAGTCTACGATTGCAAACAAGCTTCGTCTATTGAAGCTGCCTGAAGCTGTTCAGCATGCACTTTTAAATAAAGAAATCACAGAGCGCCATGCTCGAGCGCTGATCTCGTTGAAAGTCCCTGAAAAACAGGAAAAAGTCCTCTCAGAAATCAAAGAGCGAAGTCTGAACGTGAAACAAACAGAAGAACGTATCAAACAACTCATGGAATCAGAAGACACTGATAAGAAACGGAGAATGAAACCAAAGCGAAAGTCTGTCAGTAAGGATACTCGGCTCGCTCTGAATACGATCCGTCAATCGATCGATATGGTTCACCAGACTGGCCTGACGATTGATACAGCTGAAGAAGACCATGATGAGTATTATCAGATTACGATCAAGATCCCTAAAAAATAATAGGAATGTAATAGAAAAATCTTTAAGTGAAATTTGCGGCATTCCCTGTGGATAACCAGAATGGCGCAAAAATCAATATTTAGAAAGAGCTGTTAAGTTATGACTTCTCCAAAAGGGCTGGAGAAACATAACCTGGACAGCTCTTTTTTCGCATTCGCGGTAATTGGGAATCGTTATTACCCAAAGAAATGGCATTTATATCTACCTATTCCGGATGAAAACGTACTAAAATTCAGTCAATTTTCGAAACCTTTAAGGGTTTCTTCTTTTATAGGCTCTGTTATCGGACTTTATTGATTTAAAGGGGAAGTTGCGACACTCCTCAAGGAAAGGGAGCCAGGAGAGACTCTTTTGTATTTCTTTCGACAAAAAATCATTCCTCCTCATATATTCATGATAAAATAAAATCAAAGTAGTGTAGTGTAAGGGTAGGTGACATAGTGGCGAAAGTCATAGCAATTGCCAATCAGAAAGGCGGGGTTGGCAAAACAACCACATCTGTGAACCTAGGTGCTTGTTTATCGTATCTAGGGAAGAAAGTTTTACTCATTGATATTGATCCTCAGGGAAACGCCACAAGTGGTGTAGGAATCGATAAAGGGGATATTGATCAGTGTATTTACGATGTTCTTGTAGATGATGTCGATGCACGAAAAGTGGTACAACAGACAAATGTTGAAGGGTTATCTGTCATTCCTTCTTCTATTCAGCTAGCTGGTGCTGAGATTGAACTCGTACCGACAATTTCACGTGAAGTCCGGTTAAAACGTGCCATTGAGCATATAACCGATCAGTTTGACTACATAATTATTGATTGTCCACCATCACTCGGTCTTTTGACAATCAATTCATTGACTGCAGCAGATGCTGTACTCATACCGGTGCAATGTGAATATTATGCGCTGGAAGGATTGAGCCAATTGCTTAATACAGTAAGGCTGGTCCAGAAACATTTGAATAAAAATCTCATGATCGAAGGTGTTTTGCTTACGATGTTCGATGCAAGAACGAACCTTGGTATGCAAGTAATCGATGAAGTGAAGAAGTATTTCCAGGAAAAAGTCTATGGTACTGTGATTCCTCGAAATGTCCGTTTAAGTGAAGCGCCCAGCCACGGGAAACCGATCATCATCTATGATCCCAAATCCCGGGGAGCTGAAGTTTATTTAGACCTCGCAAAGGAAGTGATGACGAATGGCTAGAGGATTAGGGAAAGGATTCAATGCGTTATTTCCAGCTAACGAGTTAGAGACGGAACATGAGATTCAAGAAATCAAATTAAGTGAAATACGTCCAAATCCTTATCAACCCAGGAAAACGTTTGATCAAAAAGCCATCGATGAATTAAAAGAATCTATTGAAATGCACGGTATTCTCCAGCCTATTGTCGTCCGTAAAAGCATCAAGGGTTATGAAATCGTTGTCGGAGAGCGCAGGTACCGTGCAGCAAAGGAATCAGGACTTGAAAGTATACCTGTCATCATCAAAGATCTGAATGAACAGAAGATGATGGAACTCGCTCTGATAGAGAATTTGCAGAGGGAAGATTTGAATCCGATCGAAGAAGGACAAGCTTATGCAAGCTTGATGCAAGAACTAGAACTGACCCAGGAGCAGTTAGCACATCGTCTAGGAAAAAGTCGTCCTCATATCGCCAATCATTTAAGGTTGTTGCAATTGCCTTCGCTGGTTCAACAATTGTTATCCGAAAAAAAATTATCGATGGGGCATGGAAGGGCGCTACTTGCAGTCAAGAACAAAAGCAAAATTAGTCCGCTTGTGCAACGGATTGTAAAGGAAAATCTAAGTGTACGTCAGGTAGAAATGCTCGTACAAAAAATGAATGAAAATGTTTCACGTGAAACAAAGAAACGAAAACCTGAAAAAAATGTGTTTGTAAAAGAAAAGGAAGAAACACTCCGTGAACGGTTCGGTACTTCTGTTTCTATTAAACAGACGAAACAAAAGGGAAAAATTGAAATTGATTTTTTCTCAAAAGATGACCTCAACCGTATATTAGAAATGCTAGAAGGAAAAATGTAGGAGAGACCATCGGATACGATGGTTTTTTCTTTGCATATGGCTGTTTTCTAAAAGTTTGTTGCTAATGGAATGTTGTAAAGGAAAGTACTGATCGCTTATGGAAGTGGAAATATGTGAGACTCCTGCGGGACAGCAAGCTAAGCGAGACCCCGTAAGTGATTAAGAGTACTTTTAAATAACTAAAGTTACATTCGTTTTGAATTTTTTCCCTTAATGGTATGATAGATTGAAACATTTCGAACAGATAAAGAAAGTAGGGAGCCCCATGGTTTTACTTGGAACAATTGTAAATGGGTTGGCAATTGTAGTTGGAACCGCACTTGGGCTCATTTTCACCAAAATTCCAGAAAGCACGAAAACAACTGTCTTACAGGCAATGGGCCTTGCAGTTGTTCTTTTAGGGTTGAAAATGGGTTTCGAGAGCAATCATATTCTTCTTGTCATCATCAGTCTTGCGATTGGGGGAGTCATTGGTGAAAGTTTACGCTTGGATGATCATTTGAACCGTTTAGGCTCATGGATCGAAAGAAAAGCTGGAGCAAAGAAAGAAGGTAGCGTTGCAAAAGCATTCGTAACAGCGACATTGGTCTTCGTCATTGGTGCACTTTCAGTCGTCGGGGCATTAGATAGCGGTCTCCGGCTTGATCATGAAGTTTTATATACGAAATCGTTGATTGATGCGTTTATTTCGATGATATTCACGACCACGATGGGTTTCGGTGTCATTTTTTCTGCAATCCCTGTCGTTTTATATCAAGGATCAATCGCTTTACTTGCAACACAAATCCAGAACTTATTTAATCCTCAGCAACTTCAAACATTAATTACGGAATTGACCGCGACTGGGGGAATACTTATTTGTGCCATCGGGCTTAATTTGTTGAAGGTACTCCATGTAAAGGTATTAAACCTTTTGCCAAGCTTGCTGGTCGCAGCAGTTCTTGTCTATCTCCTTCAATATAAACAAGCTTTCTTGAATGTATTTTCTTTTATTATATAAATGTAAAGATCAAGAAAGGGTGCTGATTGATGTCAGCACCCTTTTACTGTGGTCATTGTAATTCGGCTAGGTCATTCGTATAAGTCGCTTCAGCAGTAGCGCGTTTTTGGAAGCTGTTTCGTACACTGGCCAAATAGATGCCCTCCGCAATCAAATCAGCCATTTTCATCACTAAATTTAAGCGCGTATTTTGGAGAACAAAATATTCCATAAATCCACTGACATTGACAATCCCGGTAAGATGGATGTCCCCGACGGGAGGCAGTTGCTTCTTTACAGCCGCTCCAGGTTTCACTGGACCTTCTCCTAAAGAGACCATTCCGACACTGCTCAATTTCCCGAGACATGCATCGATTCCGATGATGAACGGATTGAGGTGTTTGCCTTTGATTTCTTCCAAACGTTCCTCAAGGTTTACTGCATGAACTGGCTCTTCGAGGGTCCCATACACTTCATAATGAGCCGAGTGCTTTGCTTTCAATTTCGTACCGACTAGTGGTCCTAATGAGTCTCCAGTTGAACGATCGGTTCCGATACAAACGATGACGATCGGTCTTGATGGTGGAAGAAGCTTGACTAGATTACGGGTGACTTCTTGAATCGCATCCTGGTCTTCATGATGAATTTTATATTGAAACGGTTTTTTTGAAAGTAATCTCCGTTTTAGATTCATAGGACCCTCTCCTTTGTAATAGTAGTATCAGTATACGGATAAAATTTGGACTCTATACATAAATCCGATAAATACTAAACGTTAGGGAGGATAAAGAATTGGTGCGATCAGGATTGCAATGGATGTTCCTAATCTTAGGAACCGTAATAGGAGCAGGATATGCCTCAGGAAGAGAACTGTGGCAATTTTTTGGGCAAGAAAGTGTACTTGCCATCGTCTTGTTTTCCCTATTGTTCAGTTTTTGTTGTTACGTGATCATGTCAATGGGTTATGAGCAGAAAACGATCCATTACCGACCCGTTTTAGAAAGATTGATTGGAACGAGAGCGAGCGGACTATTCGATATATTGATCATCCTGTATTTATTCTCAACCACAGTAGTCATGCTGGCAGGTGGAGGAGCTACCTTGCATACCTTCCGGGTTCCCTATTGGGCTGGTGTCTTATTCATCGTCACTTTGCTCGTCTTATTATTCTTTTGGGATGTGGAAGGGATGATATCCATGAACGCATTCGTCATCCCGATACTGGTCATTTTGTTATTATTCGTTTTATTTTTATTCACAAAGAATCACATGGATCAGTTTCCAATCGATTTGCGCCACCAATCTAATTGGCCGTCAGCTTTTACATTTACGGCACTTAACATTTTACCTCTCATAGCTGTTTTATCAGCGGTAGGGAACCAGATTCACCATAAAGGAGAAATTCTCATAGCAAGCATTGGTAGCGGGGTCGTCCTTGGCGGTATTTCGCTTTTGTATAACCAATCGTTGATTTCCATTGCAAATGAGATCATGCTTTATGAAATTCCATTGTTTGGGATTTTGAAACATTACCCTTATTTCTGGGTGTTGATCATGTCGATTCTCTTATGGATTGCGATTTATACGACAGCAGCATCCGGCGTATTTGGAATTGTTTCGAGATTCCGCAATAAAACCGCAATGCCGTTATGGTTAATGAGTGCGGTCTTGCTGGTGGTCATGATGCCATTGACAATCTTCGGTTTTTCGACTCTTATAGCGGTTTTATACCCGATTTACGGGATCGTTAACCTCTACATTTTAGCAGCGATCATCCTTCAGCCGTTCTTGAACCGTGCCGAAAAAACATAAGGTGTTGAAGTATCTTGCGTATAGAGCACATCCTTTGTAATATAGAAGTAACGTAATAGCCGATGGATATAGACTGGAGGGACAGATGCTATGAGTCAGACAAAAGAGTTTGATCTTAATGATATAGTCGAAATGAAAAAACCTCATCCTTGTGGGGAAAATCACTGGAAAGTAATCCGGTTAGGTGCTGACATACGAATCAAGTGTATGGGATGCGAGCATAGTGTCTTACTTCCGAGAAGAGAATTCGTTCGAAAGTTGAAGAAAGTGATCACTACGGATAAAGAGTAAGCCATCGAGGCTTGCTTTTTAATTTGGCGTAAGTAAGGTGTGAATGTTTCACGTGGAACATCATGAGATCTTATAACGTTAAACGAAAGGATGAGTTGATCGGACGCGCTTTCTACTCTTGTCTTTTTCAGCACTTCTCTCTATAATTGGAAAAGATGTATAACAGGTGGACAACCAAAGGAGTGTATATAGATGGCTTTAACAACTGGAATCGTGGGATTGCCTAACGTAGGAAAATCTACTTTATTTAATGCGATCACACAGGCTGGAGCGGAAAGTGCGAATTATCCGTTTTGTACAATCGATCCAAATGTAGGGATTGTAGATGTACCAGATCATCGTTTGCAGAAACTAACTGAACTGGTGAATCCGAAAAAAACAGTGCCTACACATTTTGAATTCACTGATATTGCCGGGATTGTAAAAGGTGCAAGTAAAGGAGAAGGGCTTGGGAACCAATTCTTATCCCACATTCGTCAGGTCGATGCAATTTCCCATGTCGTCCGTTGTTTTGAGGATGATAACATCACTCACGTATCAGGGAAAGTCGATCCGATCGATGATATTGAAACAATTAATCTCGAACTGATCTTTGCTGATATGGAAACGGTTGAAAAGAGAATCGCAAGGGTTGAAAAACTGGCACGTCAAAAAGATAAAGAAGCCTCTTATGAATTCGAAGTCTTATCAAAATTGAAGACCGCTTTTGAAGAGGAGAAATCAGCACGAAGTGTAGAATTGACGAAAGAAGAAAAGAAACTTGTACATGGTCTTCATCTTCTTACTATGAAACCTGTCCTTTATGTAGCGAATGTTGGAGAAGACGACTTGCTCGAAGGCGGTAATGAGCTTGTTGAACGGGTTAGGGATTATGCAGCTAACGAAAATGCAGAAGTGATCGTCATCAGTGCGAAAGTTGAATCAGAGATTGCCGAACTAGATGGGGAAGAAAAGGAAGCATTTTTAGAGGAGCTTGGAATTGAAGAGAGCGGATTGGACCAATTGATCCGGGCAGCTTACAATCTACTCGGTCTAGCTACGTATTTCACTGCTGGTGAACAGGAAGTAAGAGCTTGGACGTTTAGACAGGGAACGAAAGCACCTCAAGCTGCAGGCATCATCCATACCGATTTCGAACGTGGATTCATCCGTGCGGAAGTCGTTTCTTATGATGCATTGGTAGAAGCAGGTTCAATGGCAGTCGCTCGTGAGAATGGAAAAGTCCGTCTAGAAGGAAAAGACTATGTTGTTTTGGATGGAGATGTCATCCACTTCCGATTCAATGTTTGATATAAAGTAGTTCAATAAAACCCGACCGAGCAAGATAGCTTCCGGTTGGGTTTTTGTAAAAAGAGGGTCAAGATCTTTACGGTGGGTACTGGCTTCTTCAGAATTGATTTCACACGAAATTCACGACACTCCTGCGGGAACAGCGAGCCAGGCAAGACCCCACAGCGAACGCACAAGTGAGCGAGGGGGCTTGCGGTTTGCCCGCGGAAAGGGAGTGAATTTCGAAGAAATCAACCGCATTATTTAAAGATCTCCCACAGTACTTGTTCATGTACTTGACCCAATTAATCCCTAATCTTTCCTTGTGATTGCTTGGACTTTTTGCTATAATGAGTCGGTGTGAGTTATTATTGTTTAGATAATTGACTCTCCTTGCTTTTACAAGAGTAAAAGCCGCTAAGACCAAAGGGAGGTGACCGGAATGCGTAGATATGAAATCATGTACATTCTGCGCCCGAATCTAGAAGAGGATGCTAAGAAAGCTGTAAGTGAAAAGGCTCAAAATATCCTCACTGATAACGGTGCTGAAATCGAAAAAGTTGATGACATGGGTAAGCGTCGTCTTGCTTATGAAATCAATGATTTCCGTGATGGCTTCTATACAGTTATGTATGTAAATGCAGAAACTGAAGCTATTAACGAATTTGACCGTCTAATGAAGATCGATGATAGCGTTCTTCGTTTTATGACAATCGTAAACGAACAGCAGTAATTTAAGGAGTGGTTCTGTTGATCAACCGCATTATTCTTGTCGGCCGGCTAACGAAAGATCCGGAGCTGCGTTACACACCGAATGGCGTGGCCGTAGCAAACTTTACACTGGCGGTTAACCGTCCTTTCACGAACCAACAAGGGGACCGTGAAGCGGATTTCATTAATATCGTCGTATGGCGCAGACAAGCGGAAAACGCAGCTAATTTCTTGAAAAAAGGAAGCTTAGCTGGTGTAGATGGCCGTTTGCAAACACGTTCTTACGATAATAATGAAGGTCGTCGAGTGTACGTAACCGAAGTAATGGCAGAAAGTGTTCAATTCCTTGAGCCTAAAGGGTCAGGATCTGGATCAGGTTCATCTAATCAGGGTGGGTATCGTGATCAGGATAATCCTTTCGCTGGACAAGGAAGCCAAGGAGGAGGCTACGGAAATTCTGGTAATCAGAATTTCGGCGGTGGCAATCAGAACCGTAAAAACGACTCTAATGATGATCCTTTCGCAAATGATGGTAAACCAATCGACATCTCAGATGACGATTTACCGTTCTGATGGACATCAACGATCATAAATGAACGATTAACAAAAATGTAAAGGAGGGTTTTGAATGCCTCGTCCAGGACGTAGAAAGCGTAAAAAGGTTTGCTTTTTCACAGTGAACCAAATCACTTACATCGACTATAAGGATGTTGATCTTCTTAAGCGTTTCGTTTCCGAGCGTGGAAAAATTCTTCCACGTCGTGTAACTGGAACTTCTGCGAAGTACCAACGTCAATTGACAAGAGCAATCAAGCGTGCCCGTCAAATGGCATTGCTTCCTTACTCAGCTGAGTAGAAATAATGAAGCGATAGGGTTTTTCAGAGCCCTATCGCTTTTTTTATATTGTTCATTATCTCTTGGACACTGATCCCATCCGTCTCTACATACGGTTGAAAACAGGTGTTTTGAAAAGCCTGGATGCATTTATCTGTTTGCTGGAAACACCAATTGCCCTCTGCTTCACAGCGGAACTTCAGTCTTTCATGAATGGTTTCTTTCCTTGCAGTCAGGCGGAAATGGTAGGTATTCTCATCAATGCCCATCCACTATGTATGCGAAATACAACTCGTTATGAATTGTCATCGCAATAATCAAATCTTTCCCATAAGTCTTTTTTAATAGATCTGTAACTTGAACCGTCAACGTTTTCGAGATCTCGATATCCTGAAAATCATCTGTCTTTTCATGAGGTAACCTGATTTCATCAGTTATGATATTACGGAGCATGTAACCCACTTCTTCAGGATCGTATATCATACAGTTCTCTAATGTTGATGCCAGTTGTTGAGCAATAGAAAGGGAGTTAATTTCGTAGAATCAAGCTCACAAAAAAGTAAAAAATGTGCTTGAGACGTCAACACTTGTCCAAACAGACTTGTCCGTTTTACATACTATGTAGTGTGAGTCAGCTAATCGTTCATGGAATGGAAGCCCCTCATTCTCCTTTAATGAACCCTCCTCCGAAGCTCCAGTGAAGAAGGGTCCTCTATCGCTTGACACACGATAATCATATAACCGGCTTCCAGGCACATGATTCTATTAGCTGCTCCAAGGTAATAATAAATTTTCACCCATATGATGAAGGACTATGTCCATTCTGGGCGGGTCTTTTTTCATTTACCAAGTCATACATCGTGAACCTAATGTATACATATATAAAATTAATTTGAAGGAGATGTGAGCTAAGTATTGAAAGTATCATGTTATAGATTCTAATGAAAAGGATTGAAAAGATGGATACACACATCATTGCCATGGGTGGGGGCGGGTTTTCGATGGAGCCTGATAATCTGCTCATCGACGAATACATTTTGGCTCAGACAGGAAAGGATCGTCCGAAAATCTGTTTTCTCCCGACAGCAAGTGGAGATGCGGATGGTTATATCGAAAGATTTATGCGTTCATTTGAAACCTTATCCTGTATTCCGACGTATCTATCACTTTATAAGCCTCCACGTTCTCTGGAATCATTCGTGATGGAACAAGATATCATTTATGTAGGCGGAGGCAATACGAAGAATTTGCTCGCACTTTGGAAAGAATGGGGACTGGATGCTATCTTGTATCGGGCTTGGAAAAAAGGAATCGTATTAGCGGGACTTAGTGCCGGATCCATCTGTTGGTTTGAAGAAGGATTAACCGATTCATTCCCAGATAAAATTTCACCGATTACATGCTTGGGATTCCTGAGGGGGAGTCATTGTCCGCATTATGATGGAGAGGAAGCACGTCGGCCGGCATTCCATCACTATCTAAAGGCTGGAACCTTAAAGGAAGGAATAGCAGCAGATGATGGGGTTGCTCTTCATTATATAAATGGAAAACTTGAGAATATCATTTCCTCAAGGATAAATACATCTGCTTATAGCTTAATTTTAAAGGATGGGCAAGTGCGAGAAGAAAGGTTAAATCCACAGTTTCTAGGCTAGTATGGACAGTAAGGAATATTTCTTTTCATGCATAAAGTACCTTTTTCATTGTTAGAACTGTTAAATCTGGTTGTTAGTTTTCATAGTGAATTTCGTAGAACTCAACAATAAGAATAACAAAGATTATTGTTTATATGGTAGCCACTAATATTTGAACACGAACTGATAAACCCATACAATAGAAAAGGATTTAAGTTACAGATGAGGTGACATCGTGAATCGAACAAGAGCTTTAACAGAAGGGGCTATACTCGCTTCTCTATATGCTGTATTATTTCTAATAACACTTTTCATACCGGTATTATCCTTATTTACGATTTTTTTACTGTCATTGCCCTATGCGGTCTATACAGTGCGGCACGGGTTGAAGAAAAGTCTGGTTTTTGTGCTCACAACAATGGTACTGACTATCATTTTAGGTACTGTCACTGCGATCAATGTCCCGATTTTGTTTGGCTCAGTCGGAGTAGTCATGGGTCATCTTTACAGGAAGAAGATTTCCGCTTTCGGTCTTTTGGCAGGAGCGGCTTTGACCTACCTGGCGAATTTCATACTAATTTATGTCGTTACTATCCTTTTATTAGAGATCAACTTGATTGATACAATGAAACAATCGATTGAAGAGACGATTGCGCTCACAGAAAAATTCAGTGGTGTAATGGGGGGAGATGCTGAGGCGACCATTCAACAACTGAGGGAACTCGTAGAAATCGTTCCATACCTCATACCAGCATTGTTTGTCATCCTATCGGTGGTGTTTGCCTTAGCATCTATTTTTGTGACCAACCTGATAATGAAGAGGTTCAAAGTTGAAGTTCCGCATTGGGAGCCGTTCAGGAATTGGTCATTTCCAAAAAGCATCATTTGGTATTATCTTGCTACGATTTTGCTTTATATGATGAATCCAGAACAAGGATCCGCCCTTTATATCGTCACGATGAATTTATATATTGTTTTGGAACTCGTTCTCGCTATCCAAGGATTGACATTCATCTATTTCTATTTCTGGGTGAAGAAAAAAGGGAAAACGATACCGGTACTTGTTACCATAAGCCTTTTTATCATACCCGTGGGATTACATGTGGTACGAATCTTAGGTATAATTGACTTAGGGTTTGATTTAAGAAAACGGATAAAGCCTGAAGCGTAGGAGCTGACCATCATGCCGAAGTTTTTTGAAAAGAGATGGCAGGAATTACATATACTTTTATTACTTGTAATTTTAGCTATGTTCATAGGGATCATCACCTATTATAATTGGATAATGGGTATCGTCGCTTTTGTCATACTAGGAGTGACGGTTTATTTTGCGTTGATAAAGGAAATTGAATTCCGCTCGAATATAGAAGATTATATTACTACACTTTCGCATCGGGTGAAAAAAGTTGGGGAAGAAGCCCTGATGGAAATGCCGATCGGGATCATCCTTTATGACGAACAGTATAAAATCGAATGGACAAATCCTTATTTGACGACGATCATTGAACAGGAGTCCTTTATTGGAAATTCGCTTAATCTGATTTCTGAAGAGCTTGTACCCTTCATCAAGGGGGAAGAAAAAGAAGAAATCATTAAGGTGAATAAGCGGAAATACCGTGTTTATCTGAAGAGGGAAGAGCGGCTGTTGTACTTCACGGACGTCACAGAACAAGTGGAAGTGGAAAGGCTTTATGATGAAGAACAAACCGTCATCGGTCTCATCTTTTTAGATAATTATGATGAAGTGACCCAGGGAATGAACGATCAGGTTCGCAGCAACATCAACAGTAAAGTAACCTCAATTTTGAATCAATGGGCGACAGATTACGGTATTTTCCTGAAAGGGACCTCTTCCGAACGATTTATAGCTGTATTGAATCAACGGATATTAGCTGAACTTGAAAAAACAAAATTCGCTTTATTGGATGAAGTGAGAGACCTTACTTCGAAACAGAATATCCCATTGACCTTGAGTATCGGTCTCGGCAGCGGTTCGGCTATGTTACCTGAACTTGGACAGCTCGCACAATCCAGTTTGGATCTTGCTTTAGGACGCGGTGGTGACCAGGTTGCGATCAAGCAGACAAATGGAAAAGTGCGTTTCTATGGCGGGAAAACGAATCCAATGGAAAAACGCACCCGTGTACGTGCACGAGTGATCTCACACGCTCTCACAGAGCTTGTATTGGATAGCGATCAAGTCATAGTGATGGGTCATAAAAACCCGGATATGGACGCTCTGGGAGCCAGTATCGGGATATTGAAAGTAGCAACCATCAACGAAAAGCCATGCAGCGTCGTACTGGATCAGAATGATGTCGATATCGGCATTCAACGATTGCTGGAGGAAATTAAAGAAAAAGAAGAGCTTTGGGAACACTTTGTTACCCCTGAGGAAGCGCTGGAACAGGCTACGCCAAATACACTGCTTGTTGTTGTGGATACCCATAAGCCATCCCTCGTCATTGAAGAGAAACTCGTTAACAAGCTTGAGAAGGTGATCGTCATCGATCATCACCGACGCGGGGAAGATTTCATCGATGATCCGGTACTTGTGTACATGGAGCCCTATGCATCGTCTACGGCTGAGCTAGTCACCGAATTACTAGAATATCAACCAAAACTTAGAAAAATGGAAATCCTGGAGGCAACTGCTTTATTAGCTGGTATTATTGTAGATACGAAGAGTTTCACGTTACGGACGGGTTCCAGGACATTTGATGCGGCTTCTTACTTACGCTCTCATGGGGCGGATACGATTCTTGTACAAAAGTTCCTTAAAGAAGACATCGAGCGGTATGTGAAACGTTCCAAATTGATTGAGAACTCCCACATTTATAAAGGTGGAATTGCAATCGCGAAGGGCCAAGAAGATGAAGAATACGGCCAAGTCCTAATAGCCCAGGCTGCGGATACGCTGCTATCCATGTCTGGGGTATTGGCCTCGTTTGTAATATCAAGGCGTATCGATGATAAAATCAGTATCAGTGCACGTTCTCTCGGAGACGTCAATGTACAGATGATCATGGAAAATCTTGATGGCGGCGGTCATTTGACAAATGCTGCAGCACAATTGGAAGATGCCACGATTGATGAAGCGGAACGACAATTGAAAGAAATCATAGATCAATATTTTGAAGGGGGAGAAGAGGAATGAAGGTTATCTTTATTAAAGATGTAAAGGGTAAAGGAAAACAAGGTGAAGTGAAGAACGTTTCGGAAGGGTATGCACGTAACTACCTATTCCCGAACAACCTTGCGAAAGAAGCGAATAAAGGCAACCTGAAAACACTCGAGAAAAAGAAAGAAAGTGTAAAGAAACAAGCGGAAGAAGAACACCACGAAGCTGTTAAACTCAAGGATGAGTTGGAAAAGCTTACGATTGAACTCTCTACCAAAGCAGGCGAAGGCGGCCGCTTATTCGGCTCAGTCACAAGCAAGCAAATTGCAGCTGAGTTGAAAAAGAAGAACTATAAAGTTGATAAGCGGAAAATCGAACTTTCAGATCCAATCCGGTCGTTAGGATATACGAATGTACCTATCAAACTTCATCCAGAAGTGACAGCTACATTGAAAGTACATGTAACAGAACAGAAATAATTTGAATGAACAGGAGGAAAAGCAATGAGTGATCTTTTCTCAGATCGGATCCCTCCTCATAATATTGAAGCAGAACAGGCAGTCCTTGGGGCTGTCTTTCTAGAACCTGAAGCGTTGACGACTGCAACAGAGCTCCTGATGCCTGAGGATTTTTATCGGGCAGGTCATCAACGAATTTTCTCTGTGATGGTCGATTTATCAGAAAAAGGGGAACCTATTGATCTAGTAACAGTCACATCGGAACTACAGGATCGTAAGCTTCTGGAGGAAGTAGGCGGGGTATCGTATTTAAGCGATCTTGCCAATTCAGTACCAACAGCAGCGAATATTGAATATTACGGGCAAATCGTCGAAGAGAAATCTTTGCTTAGACGATTGATCCGTGCAGCAACAGACATTGCTGCAAACGGCTATTCCCGTGAAGATGAAGTCGAACAGATTTTAAATGAAGCAGAAAAGAATATACTTGCAGTTGCACAACGGAAAAACACTGGTGTATTCAAATCGATAAAAGATGTTCTCGTCCAAGCCTACGATAATATCGAAATGCTCCAAAATAAAAAAGGGGATATTACAGGGATCCCTACAGGATTCGTCGAGCTTGATCGGATCACGGCTGGCTTCCAACGAAATGATTTGATCATCGTTGCAGCACGTCCATCCGTTGGTAAAACGGCTTTTGCGTTGAATATCGCACAAAACGTTGCAACGAAGACGGATGAGAATATAGCAATTTTCAGTTTGGAGATGGGAGCCGAACAGCTTGTCATGCGTATGCTGTGTGCAGAAGGCAACATCGATGCACAGCGTCTCCGTACAGGGGATCTGCAGCCTGAAGACTGGCAAAAGCTCACGATGGCGATGGGAAGCCTCTCAAATGCCGGTATCTATATCGATGATACACCTGGTGTACGTGTTAGTGATATCCGGGCGAAATGCCGTCGTTTAAAGCAAGAAAAAGGCCTTGGCATGATTCTTATCGATTACATGCAATTGATCCTTGGAAGTGGAAAGTCTGGAGAAAACCGACAGCAGGAAGTATCGGAAATTTCACGTTCACTGAAAGGGTTGGCGCGTGAACTTGAAGTACCGGTCATCTCTCTATCCCAGCTGTCGCGTGGAGTGGAATCTCGACAGGATAAAAGACCGATGATGTCTGATATACGTGAATCGGGAAGTATCGAGCAGGATGCTGATATCATTGCTTTCCTTTATCGTGATGATTATTATGATAAGGAAAGTGAAAACAAAGATATCATTGAGATCATCATCGCAAAGCAACGTAATGGGCCAGTCGGAACAGTGGAACTTGCTTTCGTAAAAGAATACAATAAATTCGTCAATTTGGAACGGCGTTTCGATGAGAGTGAAATGCCGCCTGGGGCATAAAGACAGAGCGATTCGAGCGCTCTGTCTTATTCTGTTTGAACGCGAACATTGCTATATTCTCATCGCAGACACATAAATGGGTTCATTTTTGTGTTGAAATCCATGTGCAGGTGAGGAGTCTTGTGTATCACCTGTTGGAAAAAGAGTGAATACCAACAAAAAATGAATAACAAAACCTATGATTATGGAAAAGATAATAACGACGTGTTACAAAAAAAGAAGCATCAGGCTTACTAATGACGAACATATTAAAAAGATATTACATTAATGTTCGGATTTATTGACATTAGTGCGTTAAATTGATACACTTAGCATTGTTTTGAAAGCAATAGACGAACTGTTACATAACCTTGGAGGTGTAAATATGAGTTCTGTTGTTGTAGTAGGTACCCAATGGGGAGACGAAGGAAAAGGAAAAATCACAGATTATTTATCGCAAGATGCGGAAGTTATTGCACGTTATCAGGGCGGAAATAATGCCGGCCATACCATCGTGTTCAATGATAAAAAATATAAACTACACTTGATTCCATCTGGAATTTTTTACGGCAACAAAACGTGTGTCATTGGAAATGGAATGGTGATCGATCCGAAAGCGATCGTGGAAGAACTGAAATATCTTCACAATCAAGGCGTCAGCACAGATAACTTACGGATCAGCAATCGTGCGCATGTCATTCTTCCCTATCATTTAAAACTTGATATTTTAGAGGAAGAAAGCAAAGGCGAAAACAAAATCGGTACAACGAAAAAAGGGATCGGGCCTGCATATATGGATAAAGCAGCTCGTACAGGTATCCGAATCGCAGATCTTCTGGATAAGGAAGAATTCGCAGAAAAACTTGAGCGTAATTTACGCGAAAAAAACCGATTATTTGAAAAAGTATATGAAGTTGAGGGATTGAAATTAGAAGACATCCTCGATGAATACTATGAATATGGTCAGCAAATTGCAAAATACGTGACCGACACTTCAGTTACCTTGAATGATGCACTTGATAACGGGCGCCGGGTCCTTTTTGAAGGAGCTCAAGGTGTCATGCTTGATATTGATCAAGGAACATATCCATTCGTCACATCATCCAATCCCATAGCTGGTGGAGTTACGATTGGTTCAGGTGTGGGACCATCAAAGATCCATCACGTTGTCGGTGTATCCAAAGCGTACACCACACGAGTTGGAGATGGACCATTCCCGACAGAACTTCATGATGAAACCGGAGACCAGATCCGTGAAGTCGGTAATGAATACGGAACGACTACAGGACGACCAAGACGTGTAGGCTGGTTTGACAGTGTAGTTGTCCGGCATGCACGACGTGTAAGTGGAATTACGGACTTGTCACTGAACTCGATTGATGTTTTGACAGGTATCGAAACGTTGAAGATCTGTACAGCGTATCAATATAAAGGCGAAGTGATGGAAGAGTTTCCTGCAAGCTTGAAAGTGTTGGCAGAATGTGAACCTGTTTATGAAGAAATGCCAGGTTGGACAGAGGACATCACAGGGGTACGTTCATTAGACGAACTTCCAGAAAACGCACGTCACTATATTGAACGGATTTCACAATTAACAGGAATTCCATTGTCGATTTTCTCAGTAGGTCCAGATCGTAAGCAGACGAATATGGTAAGAGGCGTATTTGCATAATCACAGAAAATTATTTTTCTTGAAATTTCAACCAGGTATCCAAAAGGATACCTGGTATTTTTGTGTCATAGGTAGTGGGAGAGCGAAATATTTCCAGATCTTGTCGCCCCGTTGGTTTCCGTTGATAAATTATAAGGGGATGACACATCAAAATTCTCAATTATGAACAATAAATAAAAGTACGACAAAACTTGTCGAATTTTTATTGTATTTTACTAGATTACATGATACTATTTATTTTGTTGTCCTGACGCAGCCTACAACGGAAGGATGCACGTGTAGAGGAAAGGACACAGGGTGAATATGCTACGAGAGCCATTAGCTCAGTCGGTAGAGCATCTGACTTTTAATCAGAGGGTCGAAGGTTCGAGTCCTTCATGGCTCACCATTTCTTTTGTAGGGACTCTAAATTATAAGGACCCGTGGTGTAGGGGTTAACATGCCTGCCTGTCACGCAGGAGATCGCCGGTTCGAATCCGGTCGGGTCCGCCATTTAAATACCTCATAAATAACGGACAAATTCATACTTCCAATATGGCTCGATAGCTCAGTCACGAGCGGTTCATCGTTGAAGGATCAGCGAGTTGTCCCGACGCAGAAACAGCGTCAGCATTAACTTGTAGAGAAAGGGACAGGGAACCGACGGACAATTTCATACTTCCAATATGGCTCGATAGCTCAGTCGGTAGAGCAGAGGACTGAAAATCCTCGTGTCGGCGGTTCGATTCCGTCTCGAGCCACCATTCACAATCATGCATGAAGCTTTTATCATGCTTTTTTTATTGCATTTTTTTACACCCATCACCAAATATACCCATAAACTGGAAAGGTTTTTACGATAAGGCTACATTTTCATTACAATATTATGTAATATATTGTCGGATTTTTTAGATATATGATAAAGTTTATAGCGGTGTCAACTCTTTAAATAGATAGAAAGTCATGTTATCAAATGACTAAATAAAAGGAAAATACATAGTAGGAGGCGACAAAAGGATTTGGGTATGGGGAATAGTAGGATTAATAGATCTAGAAATTGGCGGAAGCAAAAATTCGCTTTACAGACAGTGTTAGTAATTGTATTTGGGTTTTTAGGTTTCACTGCTACTACTTACGCATCAGACGATCGCTTTGAACTGATCAAAACGGTTTACCATGTGTATGTGGATGGTGAGAATATTGGACTTGTAAATGAGAAGAGTGTCGTAGAAGACATTAAAAGAGATATTCAAAAGAAAGCTGAAGATCGTTTCAAGGATGTACAGGTGACTGTGAACGAAAATGTTCAGTACGTTCCTGAAAGAATCTTCAACCCTGATGTAAATCATGCATCCATCAAACAAAAACTTGAAGACCGGTTTACTATTGGCATTCAAGGTGTGAAAATATCATTTGAGGGAAATACACTTGGCTACTTCAAGAACGAGGAAGAAGCTCAACAAGTACTCCGTGACATAAAGCTAGAATATACAGATGAAAAAACACTCGATCGATTGGAAAAAGAAGATAGTGATGAAAAGAAAGAAGATACAAAAAAAGAGGATAAAGTTCTAAGTGTCTCCTTCGACCAAAAAGCAAACATTGACCCAGTGAAAGTAAAATCACATGAGCTGACGGATCCTGATGATGCTTTATCTCGTTTTGAAAAAGGAACTCTGGAAAAACAGAATTATGAAGTTAAAAAAGATGATACGATCGGATCTATTGTAAAAAAATTCGATCTCAATCAGGAAAAATTATATGAGTTGAATCCTAAGCTGAATAAAGAGGATAAAGTGAAAGAAGGACAAGAACTGATCGTATTGGCTTACGAGCCCTATGCTCAAGTAATCGTCAAAGAAAGATTGACGAAAAAGTATACGATCGATCATGAAACAGATGTAAAAGAAGACGATTCACTTCTGAAGGGCAAAACAAAAATCAAACAAAAAGGTAAAGATGGCAAGAAGAGTGTTCAATATGCCATTACAAAAACAAATGGAAAAGTGACTGATGAAAAAGTGCTGGATAAGAAAATCCTTTCTGAACCAGTAAAAGAAATTAAGCTTAAAGGTACGAAAGAGATTCCGTCCCATGGGACAGGGTCATTTCACTGGCCGACTGTCGGAGGAAAAGTCACCAGCCATAAAGGACAACGTTGGGGAAGGGATCATAAAGGAATTGATATTGCAGGACCAAGCAATCGTTCCATTCTTGCTGCAGATAATGGGAAAGTCGTATCTGCAGGCTTCACAACTGGTGGATATGGAAATAAAATCGTGATCAACCACAATAACGGGTTCAAAACGATATACGCTCATCTTGCTTCGATAAGTGTATCTCCAGGAGAAACTGTCAAAAAAGGACAAAAAATTGGAGTAATGGGCTCAACAGGAAATTCAACAGGCGTTCACCTTCATTTTGAACTTTATAAAAACGGTGCGCTGCAAAATCCACTGAATTATGTCAGTCAATAATCAATCACCTCTGGCAGGTAATCCTGCTGGAGGTTTTTGTATAAATAAGATAAAAAAGTGTAAATTTCCTCATTACCGTATTGTGTGGTAAAATAAGTGAAAACTATGAAAACAAAAAATAACGAAATACATGAAATTGAATTGGTTTTAACTTACCTTTAAAGAAAGTTTCTTTATATGAAAAGGAGACCAAGTATATGGATAAGAAAATCTTAGTTGTAGATGATGAAAAGCCGATTGCAGATATTTTACAATTCAATTTAGAAAAAGAAGGATTTGAAGTTGTTTGTGCTTATGATGGTGCAACCGCACTTGAAAAAGTAGAAGAAGAAATGCCGGATATGATTCTTCTTGATATCATGCTTCCACAAAAGGATGGCATGGAAGTTTGCCGTGAACTTCGGAAAAAGTATGACATGCCGATCATCATGCTCACAGCAAAAGATTCTGAAATTGATAAAGTTTTAGGATTAGAGCTTGGCGCAGATGATTACGTGACAAAACCGTTCAGTACGCGCGAACTCATCGCCCGTGTGAAAGCGAACATGCGCCGTCATCAACAAGAAGGTGAGCGTGAAGGCCTTGATGGTACCAGTGAAATTAAGATTGGTGCGTTGACGATCCATCCTGAAGCCTATCTTGTCACAAAGCGCGGGGAAACGATCGAGTTGACTCATCGTGAATTTGAGTTGTTGCATTATATGGCGAAACATACAGGACAAGTCATGACCCGTGAACATCTGCTTCAGACGGTGTGGGGATATGATTATTTTGGTGATGTTCGTACCGTAGACGTAACCGTTCGTCGTCTTAGAGAAAAAGTGGAGGACAATCCGAGTCATCCGATGTGGATCATCACAAGACGAGGAGTAGGGTATTACCTAAGAAATCCAGATCAGGAGTAATTCAATGAAAAAGGTTGGCTTCTTTAAATCAATACATTTTAAATTTGTTGTGGTTTATATACTTCTTATCATAATCGCCATGCAAGTCATTGGCGTTCTTTTTATGGAGCGGCAAGAAGATAAACTGAAGGAGAACTTCACGAAAAATGTCGACGAGAACGCCAGCATGATTGAGGCTACTTTGGAAGAAGAACTGGAAAGACTGATGACTGAGCCAGAAAAAGAAGAGCCTAAACAAAAGTTAGCTTCGCTTATCAGTGATTTTTCAATTAAGGATATGGATCGATTATGGGTGGTCAATACGGATTTGCAAATCATAGGGGCGAATGATGAGGAGCAGATCGGAAAAAAAGCCTCACATCCTGAAATTTCCCAAGCACTTCTCGGTTCGAGCACGAACGATATTTATCAAAATGATGATGGGGATCGTATTTATGTCGTTACGCAACCTATCATAAATGAGCCAAATGGAGAAATATTAGGTGCTATATATATCCAGGCATCAATTGAAGAAATATACGAATTATCCCAAACACTCAACGAAATTCTAGCAAATGCGACAATTATTGCCCTGGCAATAACTGCAGTATTAGGCATCATTCTTGCCCGGACGATCACCAGGCCTTTAGCAGATATGCAGAAGCAGGCGAAAGTCATGGCGAGAGGAGATTTCACACGTAAGGTAAGGGTATATGATCAGGACGAAATTGGTCAACTTGCAGCGTCCTTTAATGATTTAACTCAAAAGTTGCAAGAGGCTAACGAAATCACGGAAAGCGAAAGGACAAAGTTGCGTTCTGTCCTTTCCTATATGACCGATGGTGTAATGGCAACTGATCGAGATGGATATATCATCCTTATGAATGACCGTGCTGAAGAAATGTTATCTTTATCCCGGCATGAAGCAATGGGCAGGTTTTTACCGGAAATCTTGGGTGTAGAAGAAGATTTCTCCATTGAACAATTAGAGGAATCACCAAGCTCGTTAATACTAGACTACAGCTCGAAAGAAGTCCCTTTCATTATCCGAGCAAGCTTTTCCGTAATCCAAAAAGATGATGGACCTGTAAATGGGATTATCACCGTCTTGCATGATGTAACCGAACAGGAACAGATTGAAAAGGAACGCAGAGAGTTCGTATCGAATGTTTCGCATGAACTAAGAACTCCATTGACAACGATGAGGAGCTATCTAGAAGCATTGGCTGAAGGTGCATGGCAAGATAAAAATCTCGCACCAAAGTTTTTGAATGTTACTCAAACGGAAACAGAACGGATGATCCGGCTTGTCACAGACCTTCTTCAATTGTCAAAAATGGATAACAAAGACAATCAGCTAAATTTCCAGAAAGTCAATTTAACTGAATTAATGCAACAAGTGATCGATCGTTTTGAGATGTCCAAAAGTGAAAAGATAACATTTGAAAAACACCTATATGATAAGCCGTTGCCAGTACGGGTTGACCCGGACAAGATCATTCAAGTACTGGATAATATCATATCCAACGCATTAAAGTATTCGCCAGATGGCGGTAAGGTGATTTTCCGACTCCAGAAAGAAGCTACGAAAATCCATATCAGCATAAGAGATGAAGGGGTCGGAATTCCAAAGCAGAACCTTACGAAAGTATTCGATCGATTCTATCGTGTCGACAAAGCTCGCTCTCGTGAAATTGGAGGTACAGGATTAGGTCTGGCAATTGCGAGTGAAGTGGTCAAAGCCCACAAAGGGGAAATCTGGGCCGAAAGCGAGTATGGGAAAGGAACGACCATCCATGTGACACTCCCTACTCACTATACCAGGGAGGCAAAAGAGTAATGCTAATGAAGAGATTCACCCGTCAACTGAAAAAATCCTATTCTGCTATATGGAACAAAATTGAATTTATCAAGACGGTCTTGTTGACTCTTCTTATTATACTCAGTATTTTCTTGACCTATAATTTGTGGACCTTTACTCCAAATAATAAAGTGCTTGAAAACGAAGCAACCATTGAAACGAAAATCCCTCAAGATGAGGACGGCAAGTCGGAAAAGTTAGCGAATATCATCCAGCCAAGAAAAATTGTCCTTCACAAGGGTGGAGAACATTATTGGTCCTATTCAAAAGATCAGAATGAAATCTATGATCGATTACAATCGACTTTATTGATCAGTAATAATAATAAAAAACCAGTTGAATATAAAGCGGACATTCCATCAGATGGCGTTGATATCATCTATCCTACTGGTATTCCAGTAGACGTATTGAAGGAAACATTCCAATTCAGTAAGGATAATCCATTTGAAAATAAAAAAGGCAATGTCAAACGATTAAGGGTTTTCGAAACGGATGGAGAATGGAATTTGCAATTCATTTTTGAACCTGAAGGGAATCCATATGAACTCGATCAACTGAAGGAGCGCGTTGCCTATCAATTTCAGTTGTCTGATAATAAGATTAAAACATCGATCGATAAAATGATTAGTTCCCAGAATACGGCTCAGGTAGAACCATTTGAACTGGGAGAGAATAAATGGCCGTTTTATCTGCCAGTTGATAAATTAAAGATAGATACTTATTTATACCGAGCCTACCAATTAGATATTAATTTATTCGTAAGAGCTCTATTACCAAGTAATGTTGTTACGGAGCACATGGAGGATAGAATCCTTTATGGTAAATCAAAAAGTTTCATCGCTTATTATGAAAACGAGAATAAATTCACCTATAACAGCAACTGGAATAGTCAAGATAATGTGATGAGACAAAACCCGATCATTCAAAGCCTTGATTTTATCAATAACCATGCAGGTTGGACTGATAAGTATCACCTGTACTACTATAACGATTCAACTATTGATGACGAAACAACCAACAGTCAAACGGAGATTGCGTATCAGATGATCATAAACGGATTTCCTGTCTTGAATAATTTCAATTCTATCGGAGAAATCAACTTGAAATGGACAGCCAATCAAGCCGATGAGTACAGGCGTTCGCTTACGTATTTGAAGGATCCTACAGAAATCAACCCTCCATTGGACGTTTTGGAAAAAGGGTCTGAAGTCATTGAAGCTTTATCTGCGGTCCCCAACCCTGAAGACATTACAGATATAACGATTGGATATGTCCTTCGCCCTGCAGAAAGTGATACTTTATTTTCTCTGGAACCTGCATGGTATTATAAGTCATCTTGGGTAAAGGATTGGAGAAGAGTGAATTTTCCAAAAGATGAGCCTTTATCCGAGCAAGGAGGGTAACTTATGGATTGGAAAAATATAAAAACCATTTTCATATTCTCCTTCCTGATTTTGAATGTCTATCTAGGAACTGAATTTTATGAGAAAATAAATCCGGAGTTCGATACTATTGAGGAAGAAACGTTGAATAAGCTGGTTGATAAAATCGATTTTGAAGAAGAATATCCGGAAATTCCAAAAGAGCTTTATGTTGTAAGCGGTACAGCTACATTATTTGATGAACAATCGGTAGCGGAATTCACCAATAAAAACAAGAATCAGGAAATCAGTGTTTTGTCTGATAAAGTCATCCATTCAAAATTGAAGGAACCGTACCCACTTTCCTCGCACAGTGATGCCAAAGAACAACTTCAGACGTTCATCAAGGGTTATGTACCGAATGCTGATCAATATCAATATTGGAGATACGATGACAAAAGGAAGCTTCATATTTTCAGACAGCATCAAGAGGAAATACCTTTTTATTTCAACGATTCCATTTCTCAAGGTAATTTGACAGGTCTCATTGAAATTTCGGTTGAAGAAGAAGAGATTACAAGTTATAATCTTACCTCGATGCAAATAAAAAAAGAAGAAAAAGTACAGAAGTTGATTACAGCTGAAGAAGCTCTTTTAGTCGAAGCCATCCCGTATGGGACGAAGTTAAAAGACATCAAACCTGTCTATTACACTTTCTACCTTAACGGGGGCTATAAATTATTCGTTCCAAGCTGGCATATCGTGACGGAAAATCAAGAATTGATAGTGGATGCCACAGATTCATCTCCCATCTCCCTTGAAGAAGATGTAGAAGAAAGTGAGGAATAACGTGAGATTCAGTGTTTTAGCCAGTGGTAGCACAGGAAACGCATGTTATGTCGAAACCGATTCAAGCCGTTTGCTTGTCGATGTCGGGCTAAGCGGAAAGAAAATAGAATCGTTGTTTAAAAAAATCAATCGTGATCCGAAGTTCCTTGATGGAATTCTCGTAACGCATGAACATAGTGATCATATCAAAGGATTAGGGATTCTATCACGACGTTTCAAACTGCCTATCTACGCCAATGAAAAAACATGGCTTGCTATGGAAAATCAAATCGGCAAAATTCCTACGGATTTGAAATTTCACTTTGAGTGTGATCGCGTACAAACCTTCGGTGATCTAGATGTCGAATCATTTGGCGTTTCACATGACGCCGCATCACCCCAATTCTATGTTTTCCATCATGGAGACAAGAAAATGACCCTTGCAACCGATATGGGTTATGTCAGTGATCGCATCAAAGGAACTGTAAAAGACTCGGATATGATCATCTTTGAATCCAATCACGATATCGATATGTTGATGATGGGGAAATATCCTTGGAATATAAAACGTAGGATTCTCGGGGATCAAGGGCATGTGTCCAATGAAGATGCAGGTGAAGCTCTTGCAGAAATCATCGGTGACAAAACACGTCGTATCTATCTGGCTCATTTAAGCAAAGATAACAATATGAAAGATCTCGCTAGGATGTCGGTACAGCAAACCTTAGAAAAACGCGGTTTTGAAATTGGTGAAAAATTCGCCCTTTATGATACCGATGCAGAAGTGCCTACAGATCTTACAACTGTATAGAGAACACCGTTTAAAAACCTTCAGTGACGGAAATATAGTAAGTGGTTGACAAATGTCAAAAATCACCCAAATTCCGATAACTGGCGGTTTTTTTGTTTATAATGGGAATAACAATTATAACTGAAAGGGATGATGAGATAAATGGGTTACTATGATCACGACTATCGTAATCCTCAAAAATCTAAGGGGAAAAAATCAAGAAGTTTTCTAATGGGTTTAACCGGGGTTTTGCTTGGTGCTCTTTTAGTCATTTTTGCAACTGACTTCGGTTTATTTTCAGGTGATCTTAAGATGAATCCCAATAAGGATGCCGCTGGAGATACAGAACAAAATGTGACTAATGAAACGGTGAATGTGGATGTCAATACAGCTATAACAGAAGCTGTGGAAAAAGCACAAGGGGCTGTAGTCGAAGTAGAGAATATCCAAAAGTCCAGCATGTTTTCACAAGAAAACCCTACTGGAGTAGGGTCCGGGGTCATCTATAAAAAAGAAGGTGGAAAAGCTTTTGTGGTTACGAATGCACACGTAGTAGCGAAGGCGAGCCAAATCGAAATAGCATTAGCTGATGGAACTAAATTAGAAGCTGAACTGCTAGGATCCGATCAAATTATGGATTTGGCCGTTTTGCAGGTTGATGGAAACAAAATTAAGGAAGTCGCGGTATTTGGGAGTTCAAGCAACTTGAAACCAGGGGAACCGGCGATAGCAATCGGAAACCCTCTCGGAAACTTTCCGGGCACAGTAACACAAGGCATTGTAAGCGCTGCTGATCGTACGATTGGGGTCGATCCAAATCAAGATGGTCAACCTGATTGGCAGGCTGAAGTCATTCAGACGGATGCAGCAATCAATCCAGGAAACAGTGGCGGTGCTTTAATCAATATAAAAGGTCAAGTGATTGGTATCAATTCGATGAAGATAGCTCAGCAATCAGTAGAAGGAATCGGATTTGCAATCCCTTCAGATGTTGCTAGGCCAATCATTGGCGATCTCGAAAGCCACGGTAAGGTTTTACGTCCATATATGGGAGTTGAAATTGCACCACTAGCGCAAGTCTCACGTTATCATAGGGAACAAACGCTTAAAATTCCGAACGATATTAATCAAGGTGTCGTCATCATGGGTGTCCAAGGGAACTCCCCAGCAGGGAAAGCTGGTTTGAAAGAATTTGATGTCATTGTCGAGCTTGATGGGGAAAAAGTTGGATCACCAGCAGAGTTACGAAAACATCTGTATTCAAACAAGGAAATTGACGAGGATATGGAAATTACGTATTATCGTGAAGGAGAAAAGAAAACGACAACGATGACATTAGGTGAAGCAGAAGGAACGGGAGAGTAATTGAACTCTCCCTTTTTCATGCAAGAAAACCGATTGTGCTACACTAGTCTTATATGGAAAATAACGCAAGGAAGTGATAAGAAGTGATCGCATGCTGCAAAGAACATGTTGAACTTGCACTAGATATCATTGTCGATGAATATGAAACTTCACCAGAAATGAAAGAACTCACAAAAGCAGAACAATTATCCACAACCTGTGAATATTGCGAAAATAACGCCATATATATGGTGTCAAACTAATGTTCCTATACAGAATGTGGATAGAAAATGTGTATATGTGGATAAGTTTTGTGGATAACGTGTTTATAGAGGTGGACAACCTGTGAATATACAAATCATTACCGTAGGAAAATTGAAAGAGAAGTATTTGAAGCAAGGAATCGCTGAATATGTAAAACGAATTGGTCCCTATGCAAAAATCGATGTGATTGAAGTCCCTGACGAAAAAGCGCCTGAGCAGTTGAGTGAGAATGAAATGGTGAAGGTGAAAGATGCGGAAGGCTCACGTCTCCTTGCAAAGATCGGGCAAGATGTCCATGTTATCGCGCTCGCTATTGAAGGCAAACAAAAGACGTCAGAGCAGCTTGCTAAGAATCTAGATCAGCTCGCAACTTATGGGAAATCTAAAATTGCATTTGTGATCGGAGGATCTTTAGGATTAAGTGAAGCAGTATTAAATAGAGCCAATGACCAATTATCTTTTTCTAGAATGACCTTTCCTCATCAACTTATGCGATTGATTCTCGTAGAGCAGATCTATCGAGCCTTCAAGATCAATCGAGGGGAACCGTATCATAAATAGAGGCATAAGCAAGGGGTATCATTTGATTCAGAGGAGAATCCTTGTGGTAAATGCACTGATTATCACAGCTGCGGCCATCTTCGCAAAAAAAAGGCCTAGCAAGGTGCTGGCCAAACCAATGAAGAATGTGCGAATCTACTGCTTCGTACAGTCTGTGGAGCAAGATTATCACTATTGTGAAGTCAACGTGGACAAGTCTTCGACTCGGAAATCTCCATGTTTTCGGTTACTTTGCTTTCCTTCTCCAATGAAGGGGACGCTAAGTCAGTTCTTGGTCATTTTTGAGTTTCGCTTTAGGCTGTTTGAACACTTCGTCCTGCCACAGTTGATACAGATAGATGATAAACGCAAAACCGACCATCATAGCAACAATAGCTATTGTAGACAAAGTCGATTCACTCGAAACAAGCCCCATCCGTTGCCATACCGGGTAAACGATGTACATAAATAACCCGTCCAAAAGTATATTGACAGTCAAATACATCCAAAATTTCCCGAAAGTAAAGCGGAATATCCAGATAACTATAACTAAATATGCTCCATACACCCAAGGAACCGGGACGACTTTATCCCACCCGAACAGACTGGAACCTGTCTCTTTCCACCATCCGTAATGGTAGGCCGCTTGATATGCCAAGGTATGAATAACGGTCATAAATAGAGCGACCGGCATGTACCTGCGTACAGTATCCATTTTCAAAAAAAACAAGGACGCCCAAGGCAATATCAAGAGTGACCAAAGAATAATCTGTTTCATGTCATTATTACCCCACATTAGTTTTATGTGTAGTGTTACTCTCGGTTCATATATTTATTCGATTTATCCGATAAAAGTAACTGAAACACCGACTTGGTTAAGCAGAATAACATTCCAATTGGGAATAATGTTTGCGGTTGGCTACGATTTAGAGGGTTTTATCTCATTCTTTATATACCATTTAAGCTTGGTGCTTTCTATTTAAATGCTGATATATACTTTATGGTCAAATAGAAATTTGTGTTTACATACATTACGGGGAACCGTACCATAAGTAAATGAGGTTGAGTAGGGTAAATTTATCCGATGGTAATCTATAAAATATTATATTTTTTAAACGTAGACAATTGACATAACAGGAAAAACAAAGATTCCGTTTTCCTGTTATCTCCAAGAGGAAAGACGTAGTCGAACCAAAAATTCTCCTGAAGAATATCCTTTTACAAATAATGTAAAATATCATGCCCTAGTTGAAATCATTTATCATTGCTCTTAATCAAGATTCACTTTAGGTTTTTCTTTATGCTTTCTGTTTTTAACCTCAGTAAAAATGTTATCTGACACAATTGCTTGAGTTGTTGATTTTCCATTCGGAGGATTAGATTGATTTGATTCAATCAGCGATTTCAGCATCTGAATATCCTCTTTAGTAGCGTATTGTTTATCAGACTTTAACATATATCCTAACTGACCGTTCGATTCTATTGTAGCCCATTGTAAATCAGTAAAATGCTGGATGTTTTGTTGTCTCATTCTTACTTCAAGCATATCGACTGTTAACCGCAGCTTTTTCAAATTGCTTTCATTAACTTGGCCGTTTTCGACTACCATAAGTGATTTTCCGTATATAAAGGTTTCTAGAGCATTCGATTTCAAAACGATATACTCAATAAAGAGAAGTGTACTCACCATTAGAAATGTAATCACCATTGTAATCCAAATGTTTCTGTCGCTAACAGGTTGAATAATCAATGACCCAACAGCTATCATTATGACAGTCTGAGCAACCGTAAGCTGTGAGATTGATTTTCTTCCAGCTAACCGCAAAATAAGGACTCCTCCAACGACGACTACAATAGCTTTCCATATGAAGTGTAAATCCAAAAACATCCCCTCTTTTCAAACAATATATCAATGCTACATGTTTGATATCAATTGCACTGTTTTTATTGTGGATTATATCCTTTACTTTATTCTCTATTCTTCAAAAGTTAACCATACTCGATCTCAATAGAAGTAGAATAAATCGAGACATATACAAGGAATGGTGAAAAAGTAATATACCGTTTTGCAAGTAAATATTCTGTAGTGAAGTGTCTTTATATAACTAGAACCATAATAGTACGAAACTAAAACGGCAGCATATTGCCTTTTTTACGTCTAATTTTCTAAAGTTTTTTCTTTTTTTCAACATTTTCAATGGTTTCTCCGCGGGGGATATTATATAACCTACTCTTAGGTTCATATATTTTTTGAGAAGGCCATAGCCCATGATGTCCAGAAAACAGATAACTAACGATACAAGCAACAAAAAAGTACTCTAGTCCTTTACCATCAAACATCTCCATTGCCAATAGGAAAGCTGCTATAGGCGTATTAGCACCGCCACAAAAAGCAGCAATTAATCCTAATGCAGCGAGAAATGACATAGGTAAATCCATGAATGTATGTAAGGTATTCCCTAATGTTGCCCCCATAAAAAATAAAGGTATAGCCTCTCCACCTACAAAGCCAGTTCCAAGAGTGATCGACGTAAATACCAGCTTGGCCAGGAAAGCAAAGGGAGGAACGTCTTCTTTAAAAGATTGCTCTAACATATCTAAGCCTCGACCATTGTAATCTTGTGAACCAACTATTAGCGTTAATGCCACAATGATCATTCCTCCAACAAAGGCTCTTTTCATATGGTTTTTCTTGAAAAGCTTCTCTGATAATTTTTGTATCCCATGTCTCAACTGACAGTATAAAACACTTAATAGACTGAAAATAACAGAAGCAAGAATAACTTTTAGAAACGTAATAACAGATAATTCTGGTACACTTTGTATAATAAATTCTGCGTGTTCATGTCCCCAAGCTGCTGTCGTTATAAAGTGACCAACAAAGCTAGCCACAAGACAAGGGACAAGTGCTTCAAATTTCAGCTTTCCTAAAGCAGCCATTTCCATCCCGAAAACTGCACCTGTTATGGGAGCTCCAAAGGCAGCACCAAAACCAGCACTTATACCACACATAATAAAAATTTTAGTGTCGAATCTGTTTACTTTAAAGAATTTGTTTACTGCTGCAGCTACACTTCCTCCCATTTGGACAGCTGCTCCTTCTCTTCCGGTTGAACCACCAAAAAGAACTGTTAAAAAGGTTCCAAAATAGACGATTGGCCCCATTCTCCGTGGCACCTCTTTTTTCCCATGAACTGCGTCTATCACTAGATTATTTAATTCAGCAGTGTCATTCAAAGTATTATTCAAAAATACCTTTCCGTATTTCATATATATGTATCCTAAGATAAGTCCTCCAAAGGGGAGAAGGAAGATAAGCCAATCTCTTTTTGCTCGTATATCATCTCCTAGATAATCATTTGTTTCTAAAAGAAAATTTGTTGTCGAACCGACAACTATACCAATTATACTTCCAAAAATAATCCATTTGCCAAGAATTAAAAAAAGGTTTTTATACTTTAATGTTATATCCATTCCGCAATTACCTCATTTGAGTTAGTTCAAGAAACTTTTTGTTTATTACTTCCGCAAAAATGTTAGATGACACACTTGTTTGACTGTTTTTTCGATTAGACTGACCAGTTAAATCATTGATTCTATCCAAAATGGACCGTTCGATTCTATTATTGCCCTTACAAAAATTGATTATCAAAATGAGTATCGAATAGCTGATCTATATAATGAAGAAGCAAAAGGGACTACTTCTACATTATTTAGATAAAATTTTAAAAACCTCATATTTGGTGAACTTTGCACCTCTTATCGAATAGTATATGGGCAGAGAGAGTGTACCCATTTAATACTTCAACTTTGCTAATGGAAATTTTACCTTATGGGAAGTGAATACCATGCAGACTTTTTACACAGTACGTTCAGGTGATACGGTGTACGAGATTTCCAGGAGATGGGGAATTCCGGCAGATTCCATTATTGCTGCAAACAATTTGAGAGCTCCTTACACGATTTATATTGGTCAACAGCTGTCCATTCCGCCTGGGGTGGACATAGTAAGGGTTAGACAAGGAGATTCAGTGTTTCGAATTTCACAATTATATAAAGTTCCATCTTCAGTGATAGTGGAGGCGAATCAACTTCAACCACCTTATGCCATTCAGATCGGTCAATTATTAAAGGTTCCTCCAGGTGTACCTTATTATATCGTCCAACCAGGGGATACACTGTATCAGCTTGCAGGGCGCTTTAATGTAATAACGAATGGGGAGCCAAATCATGAGCTTATCCGGATGGTAAACCAACTTCCATCCTCTCAACTATTTCCTGGTATGAAGTTAATGATTCCATACGCCCCTCCTGGTGGCCAAGGAAGGATTGCCTATATCTCTGATCGGGGTGGGAATTATGATGTTTGGTTATATAACCCCCGGACAGGAGAGAACGTGCAGCTCACCAGTGGATTAGGTGACTCCTTTTCAAGACCTGAGTGGTCACCAAACAGCAGGAGAATTGCGTTTGTAGGAAAGAACAGAATCATCTATGTAATTGAGGTTGCAACAGGTTCCATTGCTCAAATCGATCAGATTGGAGAAGAGGTTGAGTTTAAATTGGATTGGTCGCCTGACAGCACCCAAATTGCATATACAAAGCAAGGTCACATTATCTTGTACAACGTACTGTCTCATCAGGCGCAAAGCATCCAACAACCCAATTCAACAGATGTTCAATGGTTTCCCAGTAGTATGGAACTGCTTTTTCAGGCACCGGATGAATCAGGAATTAGTCAGCTTTACCGAATTCAAACCGATGGGACAGGGAAACAGCAAATCACAAGCAACACAGAAGGGCGGCTTAATAATGCCCAGCTATCACCTGACGGAAGCTTTGTACTTTATACAACACCAGGTGTCAGTATCTCCATTATTCACACCGTTGAGCTTTCAACAGGGAATGTTGTCGAAGTAAAAGGCGGGCCCCTTGCAAAGAATTATTTTCCGGAATGGTCTCATGATTCTTTAAAAATTGCTTATAGTGCTACTGCCTTGGAAGATAGAGGATATTTTTCGCAAGTTCGGACGGTGGGGAGGCGAGGAGAAGAGGATCGAATTTGGGCTATATCTAATTGTTTTGCATCACCTGTCACATGGTCTACAGATGGAACAAAAATAGCATATCTTAGTGGGTGCAGGGAACAGGAATTTGCCCGTGAAATGTGGGCTATCGACCTCCATCGCCCGGTTCCAATTCGACTAATTGAAGGAGTTAACATCCAGTCTCTTCAATGGTCTCCAACACCCATCATGGATGTATCCCAAAGCACATATACGAACACTACCTACAAGGTTCGTTTCCGATATCCATCGAACTGGCGAAAAGTGAACGAAGAAAGATACGAAGGTACTGACGGTTTCTTTCAAATATCAGCTATTTCAGCTGGTGAAAATTTGGATGAGGTGTGTCATGGGGAAGCTTTCCATCAATTAATGCCCTATGGATCCATGCCAAGAATCTTGAAGGCACGAATTCAAAACCAAGAAGCTTGCTACATTTTTCCTTCTGCGGACCAACCAGCAGAAATGATGAATCAATCCGCTTTAATCGTAAGGTATCCAACCCCGATTAATATCCAAGGTGAAACTTACAATTACTTCATCTTATGGACAGATCAACCGCATATGAAGGAGATAGGTTCAACTTTAACCTTTTTATAGAACGGGTACCTGTTCCCACGGTTTCACTAAAAAGTTAGCATACTGAAGGCGGACCCTACACACTTTCGATGTATCAAAATATCAAATACAAAAGTAATATTTAAACCCCAATGAAGGCAACTATTTCTTCGATTGCCTTTATTGGGATTATTTAATGGATAAGAAAGTATAAAAATTTTGGTTGTGGTGAAGAAATGTCCAGCTCCAATGTCCAACTACTTGGACCACTTCAGTTCTCCTGCGGCGGTCGACACATTGATTTAGGTCGAAGTGTTTGCCCTCGCTGAACCGAACTTTGTTTGGTTCGAGCCTCCTCGTCGAACTTCCAGTGACCTTCATGGCTGTACAGGGCGTTTTCGCTTTTCTTGATGTCTAGCTTCACCGCCCAACCACTAGGATCACTTCAGTTCTCCTGCGGCGGCGACAGCCTCCTCGTTGGACTTCCAGTGTCCTTCGTGGCTGAACAGGGCGCTTTCGCTTTTCTTGATGTCTTGCTGACTTTTTATCCGTACAGTTCAATCGTATAAGTCCCTCGTTCAGTTACGAGGGAAAATCGGATGTCATCAAACTGGTACTGAGTTGTATCCTCCAGTGGTATTTCGTAAGAAGAAGCTGGTAGAGGCACTCCGCCTTGTGCATCTATTTCAGTTGTTCCTTCACCAATTAAATGGATCGAATGCATGGGCTCATAATCATCGATTCTTCTTGTATCTTTATGATAAGAAATATCATCCAATTTCATAATGATGCTATCCTGATCACCGAGTTCCTGCTTTGTGATCTTAATGGTCTTTCCGCTCCATTGCTGTATGAATTGATTGAATTGTTCCACCGTCAAGTAATTATTGTTCATATAGATCCCTCCTGCCTTTTATATTTTCCCAGAAATCAGGTATCATACTGTTGAAGCTTTTTTGTTTAGGCTTGTTAATTTTTATTGTTGATTACTACGAAATTCACTTCCCTGTATAACCCACTTCCGCAAGCCTCCTCCTTCGACGTTCACCACAGGACGTACTTGTACAGGATGTACTGACTTCGACGTTCACCATAGGACGTGGTGGTATTTAGTCGAAGTTCATTATTATAGTTGAAGTTCCTTTTAAAAAGTGTGGATCCTCGCTTGGCTCGCTTTTCCCGCAGGAGTGTCGCGAATTATGTTTAAAATCAACAAAGTTCTTTCACAGAGCCTATGTTTAAACTCAAGTAAAAATTTTGGTGAGTGTGTCCAGTTGTAATTGATACCAATGCCTCGATCCCGCCGCCAACAAGCTGATGCCTTGTTTTTTTGCATGTTTCTGGTTGTATAAAGGACTCCCCTTTTTTACCAACCTTAAATGGTATATAATTATCAGAGAATAGTAGAAATTCGTTAAAATCTTTAAATTATTGTAACTACACTATGATATGGTTGATAGAGACAAGGTTTCCCTAGGCTGTACTGTAAATCAAAGGTATAAGGATGGTAAAAATGAGCAACAGAGAATCTAAAATAAATGTAATCTTAATTGGCGCTGGGATCATGAGCGCGACTTTAGGAGCACTCCTGAAAGAATTAGTACCGGACTGGAAAATTACAGTGTTTGAGAAGCTTGGAAAAACAGGTGAGGAAAGCTCTAACGAATGGAATAATGCAGGAACGGGACATGCTGCATTGTGTGAGCTTAATTACACAAACGAAAAACCAGACGGATCTATAGATATAAGCAAAGCGATAAAAATCAATGAACAGTTTCAGCTTTCAAGACAATTTTGGTCTTATCTTGTAAACAGCAAGATGATAAGGGATCCGCAGGACTTTATCATGTCACTGCCTCATATGAGTTTCGTACGTGGGGAAGAGAATGTAGCGTTTTTAAAGAAACGTTTTGAAGCGATGTCAAACAATCCTTTGTTCAAAGACATGGAATTTTCTGATGACATTGAAAAGCTGATGGAATGGCTTCCGCTAGTTATGGAAGGTCGTAAAGTGAATGAACCTATAGCCGCAACAAAAATTGACTCTGGAACGGATGTCAACTTTGGCGCTTTAACACGTAAATTGTTTGATCACTTAAAGAGTAATAACGTTGATATAAACTACCAACATAGTGTTGAGGATATGAAACGTGCTAGTGATGGCTCGTGGGAATTGAAAGTCCGAAATCTTGATAGCGGTAACGTCATACGTAAAACAGCACAGTTCGTCTTTATTGGCGGCGGCGGTGGAAGCCTGCACTTACTCCAAAAATCTGGTATCCCTGAAGGAAAAGGTATTGGTGGTTTCCCGGTAAGCGGACAATTTATGGTATGCAGCAATCCGGAAGTTGTAGAGCAGCATCATGCAAAAGTATATGGAAAAGCGCCGGTTGGGGCACCTCCAATGTCTGTTCCGCACCTGGACACAAGGTATATCTCCAACAAAAAATCGTTGCTTTTTGGACCATTTGCTGGGTTCTCACCAAAGTTTTTAAAAAATGGTTCGAATTTAGATTTGCTTACTTCTGTTAATCCGAATAATGTCCTAACGATGTTGGCGGCAGGTGTAAAAGAGATGTCGTTGACAAAATACCTGATCGAACAAGTAATGTTATCGAAAGAAAAGCGCATGGAAGCTATACGAGAGTTTATTCCGGACGCCAAGAGTGAGGATTGGGATTTAGTAGTAGCAGGTCAACGTGTACAAGTTATCAAAGATACTGATGCAGGCGGTAAAGGAACACTTCAATTTGGCACTGAAGTTGTAAGTGCCGCTGATGGTTCGATAGCTGCATTGCTTGGGGCATCTCCTGGTGCTTCTACTGCAGTTCACGTTATGCTTGAGGTATTAGAAAAATGCTTCCCGCAACATATGAAAGAGTGGGAACCGAAAATAAAAGAAATGCTTCCTTCTTATGGTTTGTCACTAGTGGAAAATCCGGAGCTTATACGTGAAATTCATTCCTCAACAGCGGACGAACTTGGTTTAAGCGAAAAAGAACCAGCCTATCGTTAATTCATATCTTTCATGGCGAGAGAATAATAGATTACTAAAACGCAGAACCTTTAATCTATCTTTGGATTAAAGGTTCTTTTTAATGATTTCAGTTAGAATTGAAAGATTGTCCGAACACGGGCCAACTTCAGACAGGGAGAAGGGCAAAAAGTGAAATTCCAGTCCCAAAACAGGACTAATTGGGACAGGAGAAGAGGAAAAGACCGAAAGCTTGTCTTATTCCTAGGGTTTATTGATAAAAAGTAGATTTTGTTTTACCAATTACAGTATAGTTTTTCTTCAATGCTCTATTGGTACTTACACTAATACTGAAATAGGTATAAAGCTTTTTCCAAATATCATGAAATAATTATTTAAATGGGGCTCTTAATAAAACGAAGACTTATAACCCTAAAAACAGGCGTTTCTTCTGTTATAGTAAAGGAAACGATACTGGGAGTGTGCTTATGAAACGAAAAGATATTATTCGGAAACTGAATGAACATACACCTACCATTATCGGAAACAAGGTGTTGAATCATTACTCGATCCTTCTCCCTTTAATCCAAAAAAAAGACGGAGTGCATCTCTTGTTTGAAGTCCGCTCTCTAAATATGAGGCGTCAGCCGGGGGAAATCTGCTTTCCAGGAGGAAGAGTGGATGCTCAGGACGAACACCCTCGGGATGCGGCGGTTAGAGAAGCAAAAGAAGAACTAGGGATTACAGACGAGGAGATTACAGAGGTCTCTCCTTTTGATTATATGCTTTCCCCGTTTGGCATGATGGTGAATACGTATGTAGGTTTTTTGAATTGTTCAGATGTGAATATTGAACCGAACCCTTCTGAGGTAGAGGAAGTGTTTACAGTTCCGCTATCATTTTTCAAAAACACCCCACCAAAGATTCACTATGTAAATTTCGAGGTGAAGCCGGAAGACGGTTTTCCATTTCATTTGATTGCAAATGGTGAGGACTATCAATGGCAGACACGGAAAATCGAAGAATACTTCTATGTTTATGAAGGTAAGGTAATCTGGGGACTTACAGCAAGGATCCTGCATGCATTCGTGGAATTTATAGAGAAATGATAGTATAAACAATCATTCTTGGAAATAAAGTTGGTGTTTTCTTGGACATTGTCATCTTCATACTGATCATTCTAGTGGCTTCGGTACTGCAAACGAGCACAGGGTTCGGCTTTTCAATCCTCGCGACTCCGTTTCTATTATTGCTATTTAAACCAACAGAAGCGATACAGATCAATTTGATATTATCGTTGGTCATTTCCTGTGCTTTAATAATGAAAATCAGACAAGATATTGATTTTGGAATTTTAAAGAGGTTTGTTATTGGGAGTACGATCGGTATCCCGTTCGGCATCATCGTTTTTTTATCTTTGGATATGACCAGGTTGAAACTGGGAATTAGTTTGATCATCTTACTATTAACTGTACTATTGATCTTCAAATTTCGAATCAAACAAAATAAGAAAAAAGATTTGGTCGTCGGTGGATTATCTGGTTCGTTGACAACGAGCATCGGTATGCCTGGTCCGCCGATTTTACTTTATTTTTCGGGGACAGATACACAAAAGGAAAGATTGCGCGGAACGACATTAGCTTTCTATTTATTCATCTATTCGATGAGTTTGCTCATCCAAGTTGTTTTTGCAGGAACGAATCAAACAGTATGGCTGTCAAGCGGATATGCATTACCATTAGTTTTAGTAGGATTGTTTTTAGGTCAGCGGTTATTTGAAAGGATCAATCAAAGACTATTCCGGATCTTTACATATATCATTCTGTTATTTACGGCAATTTACTTACTTAGTGAAAATTGGTCTGTTTGATTATGGTAAAATGCAGATAAGGACTTTACGGAGGCATAGTCATGACAACGATAAAAGATATTGCAAGATTGGCAAATGTATCGCGTACGACAGTATCACGTTACATAAACAATAATGGTTATGTGAGTGAAGAAGCGAGAAAACGGATCATTAAAGCCATAAAAGAAACTGGATACATTCCAAGTGCACAAGCTAAATCACTCCGAACAAAGCGCTCAAGTGTTATTGGAGTGATTTTGCCTAAAATCAGTACGGAAACAGCAAGTAGAGTAGTGAACGGAATCAATGGTGAATTATCGAAATTCGGTTTTCAAACATTACTTGCCAATACCCAGCTCAATGAGGAAAAAGAAATCGAATATATCAAACTATTGCAAGGGCAACAGGTTGACGGAATCATTTTGTTAGCGACAAATATTAATGATCGTCTTCTCGAAGCGATAAGAGGGATTAAAATTCCTTTCATTTCCTTAGGTCAAGACCTGCCGGGGGTCACTTCACTCGTATATGATGATTACAATGCGTCTATCGAATTGACGGAACACCTTATTGAGCGTGGCCATCGGAAAATCGCTTTTATTGGTGTGGATGAAAAAGACCATGCAGTCGGCTATCTACGTAAAATGGCATTTTTAGATACCTGTGGGAAATATGACTGTGAGTTAGATGAGAAATGGCTGCAAACAGGTGATTTTAGCTATGAATCCGGTTATGAAGCTATGAAAAAAATTCTAACACAATCGAAGGCGCATCCGACGGCGATATTTGCCGTTACTGACCGAATGGCCGTTGGAGCAATTGAATATTTAAAAGAAAGAAACATCTCTATTCCAGAAGATATGGCTATAGTAGGTATTGGTGCATCGGATCTATCCAAATACATTACGCCCCCATTGACCACTGTCGATTACTTTAATGAAGAAGCAGGAAAGAAAGCTGCGAAATACATGCTTGAGAAATTGGAAAACAAACACATTGGATATAAAAGTTTTACATTAAACTATAGACTTATCATGAGAAATAGTGTATAATCTCCTGAAAACGTTATCATTTTTATATGACTGATGTGGAATCGTTCACATGTCGGTAGGAGACGCCTAAAGAAATATTTTTTTAAGAAATGTGGAATCGTTCACACAAATAACCTTTGTATGCGTTTACAAGTTCCAAAGATCCTTCGCTTCAAGGGTTGTAGGAAATTAGAATTATAACAAATACTTTATGCTAAGAAAGGAAGGATTTGTATTATGACTGAGAATAAACACATCGCTCAAAGCATCATTGACGCAATAGGCGGAAAAGAAAACATCCAATCAATTGCCCATTGTGCTACTCGACTCCGTATCATGCTAAATGATAAAGAGTTGATCGATCAAGAAAAGGTAGAGTCCATTGATAAAGTCAAAGGTGCATTCTACAATTCAGGTCAATACCAGATCATTTTAGGGACGGGCACTGTAAACCGAATTTACGAGGAGCTTTCCAACCTCGGGGTCACGGAATCTACTAAAGATGAACAGAAGAAGGAAGTCGTAAAACAAGGGAATTTCTTTCAACGTGCGATACGCTCATTTGGAGATGTATTCGTACCCATTATTCCAGCCCTAGTTGCAACTGGATTGTTTATGGGATTACGTGGTCTTGTGATGCAGGAACAAATTCTAGCACTTTTCGGGATGACACCAGATGATGTTTCACAGAACTTCATTCTTTTCACGCAAGTCTTAACTGATACTGCCTTCATCTTCTTGCCGGCTTTGATTGCATGGTCAACTTTCAGGGTTTTTGGTGGTAATCCAACTGTAGGGTTGGTATTAGGTTTCATGTTAGTATCTCCTTCTTTACCAGATGCATGGGAGGTAGCAGCAGGTGACGCAGAACCACTCACGTTTTTAGGATTCATTCCGGTACTCGGTTATCAAGGTTCTGTTTTACCCGCATTTATCGCAGGTCTTGTTGGAGCGAAATTAGAAAAACGGATTCGAAAAGTGGTGCCTGAAGTTTTAGACTTGATCGTTACACCATTTTTAACGCTATTGGTTATGATTGCCCTCTCCCTCATGGTGATTGGACCGGTTTTCCATGCTGTCGAGGAAGCCATACTTCAAGGAACACTTACAATATTAGAATTGCCATTCGGGTTAAGTGGGTTAATTATCGGATTCTTCCATCAAATCATTGTCGTAACCGGTGTTCATCATATATTCAACTTCTTGGAAATTCAGCTTTTGGAACGGTTCAGCAATAATCCGTTCAATCCGATCATTACTTGTTCAATAGCTGCACAAGGTGGAGCGGCTCTTGCCGTTGGTCTAAAATCAAGATCGAAAAAACTGAAGGCATTGGCACTTCCATCCGCCCTCTCTGCCTTTTTAGGAATTACAGAACCAGCCATCTTCGGGGTTAACTTACGCTATGTAAAACCGTTTGTCATGGGTCTTATCGGTGGAGGTGCAGGAGGTTTCATGGCAACGCTTTTCGGACTGAAAGCAACTGGTATGGCGATCACGGTGATCCCAGGAACGCTATTGTTCTTAAATGATCAAATCTTGTTCTATATTCTCGTCAATCTTGTTTCGATAGCTGTTGCGTTCGGTTTGACATGGGTAATTGGCTTTTCGGACAAAAATAAATCCGTTCAGAAAGAAACAGCATAAGAATAAAAAAGCTTATAAGGTAATGAAGACCTTGTCTAGATACAGGGTTTTCTTACTATTGGTATAAAGCAATATTCAGATAGACAGAGGAGAGGAATCATGCAGAACAAGGACCGATCATTAAGAAAGAAAGCCTATGAAGAGATAAAAGAATATCAAGAGATAGTGGAAAGTGATCCCTATCGCCTGGATTTTCATTTAATGCCACCAGTTGGGTTAATGAACGACCCGAACGGACTTATCCATTGGAAAGACAAGTATCATGTTTTTTTTCAATGGATGCCGTTCAAAACAGGACATGGAGCAAAGTTCTGGGGACATTATACGTCTCAAGACCTCATTCATTGGATATTTGAACCAATCGCACTGACACCCAGTGAATGGTATGAACAAAATGGTTGTTATTCCGGCAGTGCAGTCAACCATGATGGAAAAATGAAATTATTCTATACGGGTAATGTCAAAAATGAGAGGAATGAACGCGAGACTTATCAATGTTTAGCTGTCTCAGAGGATGGGATCCATTTTGAGAAAAAAGGAGTCGTTATCCATTTGCCAGAAGGGTATTCTGCTCATTTCCGTGATCCTAAAGTATGGAAACATCATGATAAATGGTATATGATAATCGGAGCCCAAACAAAAGATCATTTTGGTTGTGCGGTCCTTTATATGTCTGATGATTTAATTGATTGGGAGTTGAAAGGCGAGATTTCAGGTTCAAAAGAAAACGATTATCTTGGCTATATGTGGGAGTGCCCGGATTTATTCCATATGGATGGTGTGGATGTTTTCTTGTTTTCTCCTCAAGGCTTGGAACCACAAGGCATTCACTATAACAATGTTCATCAATCGGGCTATGTCATTGGTGAACTTGACTACGATGGTGCTGTTCTCCATCATGGTCCTTTCTGTGAACTTGACCGTGGATTTGAATTTTATGCTCCCCAGACCACTCTAGATGAGGAAGGGCGCCGAATATTAATCGGGTGGATGGGGGTTCCAGATCAAGATGAAGAAAAACAGCCAACTCGGGCTTATAAATGGATCCACAATATGACCATTCCGAGAGAACTTCGCATAAAAAATGGGAAATTCCATCAAAGTCCTGTAGAAGAACTTAAAAAGATGCGAGGGACCCTTTTTGAAAAGAAAGATTTCAATATAAATAACGAATCGCTGCATCTTTCTGAACTTGATGGGGACGTCATGGAAATAGTATTGAAGTTTGGACATGCTGATCCTTACAACCGCTTTGAAATCGATCTATTCGACTATGCAAAATTAATTTATCAAAACGAATCAAAAGTGCTTACCCTTGAAAGGAAAAACTTTGACAATAAATCTACAGAATCAAGAAGTTGTCAAATACCGAAGCTAGCGACATTACAATTGTTCATCGATCAGTCTTCCATTGAAGTCTTTGTTAATGACGGTGAGGAAGTCTTTTCTTCCCGGATTTTTCCTGATAAAAAGAACTCTTCTATCCACCTTTCATCGTCTGGGTCAGTCACCTTTGATTTATGGAAGTGGGAATTGACTGGGTATACGTATCAAACTTCTGAAGAGGCAAAGAGAGAAGCCAACATGAACCCATTGAATGGATAATTAGTTGATTCATACAAAAAAGCTCACAGAGAAAGTTTTTGTGGGCTTTTTTACTGTTATACTTATTGATATAGATCATTTTTTTAGGGAGGTTGACTGTGTGAAAGATTCTAAGATGATACATAACACGGCATATATCGAACAATTGATAGAATTTTTAAAGATACCGAGTATTTCAACGCTTCCCGAGCATAAAGGGGATGTGCGAAAGGCTGCAGAGTGGCTCGCGGCATCACTTGAAGAGGTCGGTATGGAAAACATCGAAACGATAGAAACAGCTGGACATTCAATTGTCTACGCAGACTGGCTGCACGCGGATGATAAGCCGACTGTATTGATATATGGCCATTACGATGTACAACCAGCGGACCCGATAGAATTATGGGATTCACCTCCGTTTGAACCTGAAGTGAGAGACGACAAGCTTTATGCAAGAGGTGCCACAGACGATAAAGGCCAGCTTTTCATCCATGTAAAAGCCCTTCAAACACTGATGGATGAAGATGGAAAACTCCCAGTCAATGTAAAGCTATGCATCGAGGGTGAAGAAGAGCAGGCAAGCCCGAATCTCCCCCCTTACATAAAACAACATACAGACAAGCTATCCTGTGATGCAGTGCTTATTTCCGATACTTCATTCATTGAAAGAGGACAACCAGCGATCTGTACGTCTCTTAGAGGTGCGTTAGCTTTGGAGCTTTTCGTAAAAACAGCAAACTCTGATCTTCATTCCGGTGTATATGGGGGAGGGGTTCCAAATGCTGCACATAATCTCGTTCGACTATTAGACTCGTTACACGAACAAAATGGAAAAGTTGCAGTTGAAGGATTTTATGAAGGAGTACCAGATCCTACGGAAGAATTGAAAGATGAAGTGGCTGCAATTCCATTCAACGAGGTTAAAACAAAGCAAGAATTGGGATTGGAAGCGTTGTTTGGTGAAGAAGGGTTTAATTTTCTTGAACAAACCGGTATCCGGCCAACACTTGAAATAAACGGGATTACTGCTGGGTTTCAGGGAGAGGGGATCAAAACGATTGTCCCATGTGAGGCGAGTGCAAAAATCAGCTGCCGTCTTGTTGGTGAGCAAGATCCACAAACTGTTTTTGAAAAGATTGAACAGCATGTGAAGACTCATAAACCTGCAGGGACAAAGGTTCTATTGAAACAATCGATCCAAGCTGCACCAGTTTTATTAGACTCCAAGAATCCGATGATACAAAAAGCGGCAGATGCATATGAAACGGTTTATGGTGTACAACCTCTGTTTCCTAAAGAAGGGGGATCGATTCCGATTGTAGAGGTATTTTCCACAGTGCTGGATGCTCCTGTTGTGCTGATGGGCTTTGGTTTACCATCCGAAAACCTCCATGCACCAAACGAGCATTTCCATTTAGAAAACTTCACGCTTGGAATTGAAACCGTTTGTCATTATCTGAAATCTTTAGGTTGAGAGAATGGAACAAGAAGAAGGAGCCATGTTGAAAGTTATATTCAACAGGCTCCTTTCTATTAGGCATTCATAATTTCTGAGAGAATTTCGTATGAATGTAACCGTGCTTTATGGTCAAAGATTTGAGAAGCGACGATCAGTTCGTCTGCTTTCGTTTCCTCAAGAAACTTCTTAAGCTTATCTTTTACAGTTTCAGGACTACCGATAATAGAGCCACCCAATTGTTGTTGTAATGCTACCTTTTCATATTCAGTCCATCTTCCTTCCATGCTTTCCACAGGAGGCTGTAGCGGACCCAGTCTGTTTCGGATCAAATTCAGAAATTGTTGCTGTAAGGAAGTTGCCAACCATTGTGCTTCTTCATCCGTATCAGCTGCAATTATATTGACACCTACCATTGCGTAAGGTTTCTCGAGTATATCGGATGGTTCGAAATAGTTACGATATACCTCTAGTGCAGGAAGAGTATTGTTGGGTGAGAAATGGCTGGCAAAAGCGAACGGTAATCCTTCTCGTGCAGCCAATTCAGCACTGAAACCACTTGACCCTAATAACCAAATCGGAACGTCCAATCCTTCACCAGGATAAGCTCGAACTTTCATGCTTTCACTAGTTCTTGATGGATCGAAGTAGCTGCGTAGTTCCTCTAATTGCTCTGGGAAGTCTTGAGCATCCTGTTTGTGATGTCGTCTTAGTGCATATGCCGTTCTCTGATCAGTTCCAGGTGCTCTTCCTAGACCTAGATCAATCCTTCCTGGAAATAATGTTTCCAAGGTTCCAAATTGCTCAGCTATGACAAGTGGTGCATGATTTGGCAGCATGATCCCACCTGAGCCTACACGTATCGTTGAAGTGTGTTCAGCAACATGACCGATTAATACTGAGGTAGCAGAACTCGCAATTGCTGGCATATTGTGATGTTCTGCTAGCCAATACCGTCTATATCCCCATCTTTCAGCTTGTTGTGCTAAATCTACTGTATTTTGAAAAGAGTCAGAGGGTGTACCACCAGCTAAGATAGGAGAAAGATCTAATACCGAAACTGGAATACCTATTAATGTTTGTTCTGATGACATGCTCTCATCTTCTTTCTTTTATATAGTTACTGATTAATCTTATCAATAATCAGTGCAATTATAAAAAAGTATGCTTGTATTTCCAGGGGTCCCATATTTATTATGAACATCATATGAAAATGATTCCTTTTATATTGTCATATAACAGCTCCTTAATGGGGTTTTTTTCATGGTTATTTTTAATATCAAGACTCTGTAATATAACAGGCATATATTTAAAGACGAATTTTTAATTTCAAAAAAGACCTGTATAACAGGGTTTTACGCCTATTGAATAATTAAATTTCAAAAAAATCAAAAAATGGGTACACAAAGTCACCTGACTTATGTATACTGTACTATAACAGAAAAAATAAAGGATATTAAACAAAAAAAGGAGGAATTACAAATGGCTTTGGAAAATCCGGTTCAATTTTTCAAAAACTTACCCAAGAAGAAATGTCCTGAATGTGGACAGACGATTGTGGAACAGGCTGAGTCATATTTCATGGAGTGTGAGCACTGCTTGTCTAAGAAAGCAGAATAGAAGGATGAGGGGCACCTCGTCCTTTCTATTTCTGTTGAATACTTAATGGTCTTATGGAATGGGAGGAAGTGAATACCAATTCTATTAAGACAATCGATGGCGGTAAAGACTACGATTTCTTACAGGGCGAAAAATGGAAGCTTCCAGCTTACTGAAAATTAAACTGATTTGATATAAGGGAGGATATAACGTTGACTAATGAAAAGATCGAACAATTAGAGCACGATTGGACGAATAATGAACGTTGGAAAGGTGTTACAAGACCCTATACAGCCGAAGACGTAGTACGTTTAAGAGGCTCGATCGAGATTGAACATACACTAGCAAGACATGGTTCTGAAAAGCTTTGGAAGCTGCTTAATACTGATGGTTATATCAACGCTCTTGGTGCTTTGACGGGGAACCAGGCCATGCAACAGGTTAAGGCAGGGTTGAAGGCTATTTACTTAAGCGGGTGGCAGGTTGCAGCCGATGCAAACCTTTCAGGTAATATGTATCCTGACCAAAGTCTCTATCCAGCCAATAGTGTTCCGCAGGTTGTGAAACGGATCAACCAGACTCTGCAACGTGCTGATCAGATTCAGTGTATGGAAGGGTCGGATGACATTGATTGGTTTGCTCCGATTGTTGCAGATGCTGAGGCAGGATTCGGTGGTCAATTGAATGTGTTCGAACTAATGAAGAGCATGATTGAAGCGGGAGCGGCAGGTGTTCACTTCGAGGATCAATTGTCTTCTGAGAAAAAATGCGGACATTTAGGAGGGAAAGTATTGCTTCCAACCCAAACTTCCGTCCGCAACTTGATCTCAGCGCGATTCGCAGCAGATGTCATGGGGGTACCGACGATTATTGTCGCTCGTACAGATGCGAACGCTGCAGATCTTATCACTAGTGATATCGACCCGGTGGATGCAGATTTTATCACCGGTGAACGCACACCAGAAGGATTTTTCCGCACAAATCCGGGCATTGATCAAGCAATTGCAAGAGGGCTTTCGTATGCACCTTATGCAGATTTGGTATGGTGTGAAACATCCGAACCAAACCTTGAAGAAGCGAAACAATTTGCTGATGCAATCCATGAAAAATATCCAGGTAAACTACTTGCATACAATTGCTCACCTTCATTCAACTGGAAAGCTAAATTAGATGATTTGACGATCGCTAAATTCCAGAAAGAGCTTGGTAACATGGGATATAAGTTCCAGTTTGTCACTCTTGCAGGATTCCATGCTTTAAATCACAGTATGTTTGAATTGGCAAGACAATACAAAGATCGAGGAATGGCGGCATATTCTGAGTTGCAACAAGCTGAATTCAACAGCGAAAAATACGGATATTCAGCAACAAGGCATCAACGTGAAGTTGGAACGGGTTACTTTGATGAAGTAGCTAAGGTCATTTCTGGAGGTACTTCATCTACAACAGCACTCACAGGCTCGACAGAAAGTGATCAATTCCGATCTGCGAATTAGGAAAGAATCAACAATATTCCACCATTTACTCCCTCCTATTCAGTGAAATAGAAGGGAGTTTTTATGCATTCTATTTGTGGATGTGTTATTTAGGTATTCTCTCATTATCATTACTCCACGATTTATTTTCATTTTAACAACCGCTTACCAGCATACCGCTAATTGTAATATTGTTCCAATAATTAATTGAGTCTTCTTCCTCTTTTATAATCTAATAGACCTATTCAAAACGTCTTACCCTCTTTATCAATTCACCTACACACCCCTTTCTTAAAAAATTAATAGTATCTCAAAACGCACTGGTTTGTCATATATTTCAAATCGAAACTTCGATCCACCGTTTCTAATTCCTCTATCAAATCTTTTCTCTCCATCTTTTCATGTCATAGTACTCTATAAATATGACAATAAATTACAACATCAGACACAAACAAATCGAATATCTATTCATTTTAGATTGTTTAATAGAGAGTAGGGAGAGGTTGAATTTACTAAATAATGGTATGTACACAAAAATGTATACATGTACACAAGAAGTAAACATGAAGTGTACAATATCGTGTACAAGTGTACAATTACGTATACATTCTGATGTGACAGGTGTTTACAAAATGTGTACATGTACACGAAAAAGAACACGAAAAAAGACACATTGACTATTGGTCGATTGTCTAATAAGTTTAATCTATTAAATACTTTTCTCTGAGAGGGGTAATTTTATTATGACTAAATCAAGAGTTGCTGCAGTTGATGTTGGTAATGATGCAGTAAAAGCGAACTTTGGAAAACTTGAAAATGCTTTGTACATTCCTAATGTCATTGCGAGAGATATGGAAGATCGTCCTGTCATTGGAATTGAGGAATTGGACGAAAAAGACCCGATTGATAACATACATATCCGTGTCCATTCTCCAGCGCTGAAAGAAAACAATGCAGTTTATCGTGTGGGTAATCTTGCGACGAAAACAAGTAATTCAACAGAGTTGGACCCAGGAAGCAGTAAATCAGAAGAAGACCAAACGTTGATTATGCTGTTTGCTTCAATCGCATTAGACGCTGTGGGATATGGCCAGAAAGAGAGCAATAACAATAAAAAAGTAATTGAAGCGAATTATACGCTTGGGACAGGCTTACCACTAAGGGAAGTCAAAGAAGGTAAAGATGTCGGTTATCGTTCTCAATTATTGGGTTCCGTACACCAGGTTGAATTCTTAGTGACGCCTCGTTATCAAGGATTGAAAGTGAATATCAAATTCGATGAAGTTAAAGTATATCCTGAAGGTTTCGCCGCTTTTGTCAATTTAGTAATGGATAATGATCTCAACATTATTAATAAAGAGTTAATCGACAAACAAATCCTCATTCAAGATATCGGAGGTCTTTCGACAGATATCGCAGTCATTCGTAACCGGAATGTAGATGATGATAAAGCACAAGGTTTCAACCTTGGTGTTGCAGAATCACTTGAAGCGATCCGTGATGAAATTTTAACGAAGCATGGCGTAGAACTGGACAGCCGCCGAGATGTTGTCGATATTATTACTAGAAAGAACAATCGTCATCACATCATGGTAAAAGGTAGCAGGACAAATGTCCATGATATTACAGACCGAATCCTCTTGGAACTTGCCAAAAAGCAATATCGTTATTTGCGAAACGTTTGGCAGCGTAATTCCCAAACAGAGATTTGCTATTTTGTAGGTGGGGGATCTGCAGTGCTTAAAGATTATTTGAAGACACTGAATAATAATTTGGATGGATTCAATATCGAATTCTTTGAGGATGAGAACGAAAGTGTCTGGATGATGGCGAACGCCTATTATAAATTGATTTCTGATTTCATCCGTAAGAACACAAAAGAGACGAAAGACGAAAAGAAAGCGACTGCATCTGCTAAGTAGGTGATTGTATGAGTGGTTCAAAAAAAGGTGTTGAACGAGGGCAGACGATTACGTTTCGTGTACCTTCAGATACACCGGATCATCTTTTAAAACAACTGCAAAGGCTGAAAGAAACTGAGAGAAGAAACTTTTCTAGTAAAATAGCTCAGTATGTCCTGCAAGGAGTGAACGAATCCTTTGCAAAAGAAAGAGAAACGATTACAATCCCTCTGCCAAAGCAATTGACAAAAGCACAGAGGAATTGGATCAAGCATGAGCATTCAGAAGCGTTGATCGGGAGTATCCTGTTTCATTTGATTAATGACCCAATGCGTGCAACTACGCTTCTCGCAACACTTAACAGCAATTCAATTGATATTGATGAAGCACTTTATCTACAAGAAGATGAGGCGGCTGCTGCATTGACAAGCTTCCAACCAGACGCGTTCAATTCTAGTAAAGATATAAAAGCAGAACAGAAATGGGTAGAAAACGATGACGACCTGGATGGAATCAACTTGGAAAACCTGCGAAAAGAAATTCAAACTCAACAGGATGAAGAGGTTGAAGAGGACGATGATCCACTAGGTGATTTTCTATCCAGTATGAATAAATAATAAAACAAGTAGCGGCATGATAACCTAACGGGTTTTGTTTAAGCCCAGAGCAAATTAACGTATAAAATCGCAGGTGGTTTCCGTATGAAACCACCTGCGATTTTTCTTGTCCAAGTGTATAATAGAGGGTTTAATTGCAATTCTTGTTGCGAAGCTAGAAAAAGAGGAACAAACAGATTTTGGTAGTTATTCTACATAAGGACCATTTTCTTGAATAAGAGAAAAGAATTTATGGTGGCCAACTTACTTGATATCATTCTTTATTTTGTTTCATATATTTCACGATCATTTGAAGATTGTACAGGACGATGGTTGTCGGGGAAGATTTGCTGGAATGCCCGAATTTGTTCTTTTGACATTTCAATCGGCTCCTCAAATATGACCCATTTCACTTCTTCTGTACAAGGAGGAGTTGTTAACGATCCATTATAATGAAAAGACGTTTGATCTTGAGGAAGTATACCCTGTAAATCGATTGGTTCTTTTACGGGAATATCTTCTCTTGTTTCTTCCTTCGGTAATTCATCCCAAATAGATGCAAGTTTTTCACTTTTTTCCCCTTCTTGTATCATTACGCCAAGGACGGCAATCTTTCCATTCGCGTCTTTATGTACAAGGTGTAACTCCATATCATAATGTTGACCATTAAATTGATGTTCACTCGGAGTATGGAAGTGAAATTGAGCGAGCTTGTACTTATTTCCTCCAACTAATATACTGTTGCTTTCTGTTTTAGCATTAGCCTGCACGGTATGACCGTTGTTTACTAGTGTAAAAGGTGTGGGCTCATATTGAATCTGAATGTTTTCTGTTTTTTTCTCGGTTATTACCTGTGAGAATTCAATATTAATTGGAGATTGTTCACTTCCGTTAACACATGTTGCGTTCGCTTGGTCCAATTCTCCCCAGTGTTCTGGCCCTGATTCCCCTTCATAGGACCAATGAGCAGTCTGTTTACTGTGATTCTCTTTTCTTTCACTTTCATTTGTATCAGGTGCTTCTTTCGTTTTTTCCGAGCAAGCCCCTAATGAAAAGCTTAAAAAAACAATTAAAAATGGATATACGAATTTTTTCCTCATACTTTATAAATCTCCCTTTCCTAACTTTCTAGTATTTATATAAAATACTAAAAAAAAAAATAATAACAAAATGTTATCATCACAGAAAGCGCTTACATCATGTAATTAGGAAAGACAGACTACCGGTTTAGGAGTAAAAAGAACCAGTATGATATATAATTGTACAAAGCTTATTAAATAATATTTATGTCGGATGACATGAAATCTTCATGCAGTTGTACTTTTACTATATACTTATATACGTTCTTATTATTCTCTTCAACAAAAAGGAGATATACGAAATTATGGAGCAAATGAAAAGCCCCAGTATAAAATTAAAAGGGCATCTAGAAAAACAGGACTATGAAGAAATAAATGGTCTCCAGAAGTATTGTGTTATGGAAGATAACGTAACACTAAAGCTAGAACTTGATTATAAATGGAGCAAAGCACTGGATAAAAGTGTAGATATTAATAGGATCAATGAATTTATGTTCTATGATGAAGGGACACTTATCGGATATATTGGTATATGTCAATTTGGTAGAGAATTAGAGGTTAATGGCATGGTTCATCCTGAATATAGGAGAATGGGAGTTTTCAACAGCTTATTCTCATTGGTGAAAGATGAGTGGTATAAAAGAAAAACGACGGATATGCTTTTACTTTGTGATAATACCTCTTTACCTGGTCTTGAATTTATCAAACGAACTGGTGCTCTTTATGATAACTCAGAATATGAAATGTATTTAAGAGGTAAACCGAATCTAGGTTCAGCTTTAAATGATTTGATACTTAGGAAAGCAATCAATAAAGACGCAAAAGAAATCGCAAGGCAAAATGCCATGTATTTTCAAGTTGAATCCGTGAAAGAGGATCTGATTCTCCCGGAGGAAGAGGCAAAGCGCGGGGTAGATATTTTTATTGTTGAAATTGACAATACAATCATAGGAAAGGTACATTTGGCTGTAAATGATGGTTTAGGTGGTATTTACGGGTTAGGAGTCCTTCCGGAATATCGAAGAAAAGGTTATGGTAGAGAGATACTAATGAAAGCGATAGATTACCTGAATGAAAGGCAAGTAAATAAAATAATGCTGCAAGTTGCTGTGAAAAACAAGAATGCCTTAGACCTCTATAAATCCTGTGGTTTTGTAGAGACTTCTAAGATGGATTATTATAAACTAAGCAAATAATAACAATAGTCGATCGGCTGATTCGACAGATAAAATAAGGCAAGCCAGTCTATGTGGGGTAGTCATCCACAAATTTTTACACAAAGCCCTCTCTCTATAAAGTCATAGGAGAGAGGGCTTTTGTTCATCCACTATAGAGAAATAATTGTCCAGATCTCAAAGCGTAATAGTCAATGGATGACCTACACGATGAAATACATTGTTTTTTTAGGATACCACTCTCTCTGCATTTTTTTCTTCATCCTTTTCTAAGGTTTGTTCTACAATTGCCTCCATATCTGGTTCCTTCAAGTATAAAGTGCACAAGAAGCAAACAATCGCTGAACATCCAATTGTGATAAAGAAGGCCTTTGGACTAACAAAACTAAAAATTGTTAAAAATGTCGTTGCACCAATATTTCCATATGCTCCTACCATTCCAGAAACCTGTCCTGTTATTCTCTTTTTAACGAGTGGCACCATTGAATAAACTGCACCTTCACCTGCTTGGACGAAAAATGAGCAGCACATTGTAATTAGGACTGCAAGCCATATAGGCCAGCTAGAACCAATTTGTGCCATGGCGAAATATCCTAGTGCCAAACCTAACATTAAAATGCTTAACGTCTTCTTTCGACCAAATTTATCACTTAACCATCCACCACCTGGGCGTGACATTAAGTTCATAAATGCGAAACTACTTGCAATTAAACCAGCTTGGGCAATGCTTAATGTGAATGTTTGTTCGAAAAATAATGGTAGCATCGAAACAACAGCCAATTCAGAACCAAACGTACAAAAATAAGAGAAGTCTAAAATGGCGACCTGCTTAAACGAATACTTCTCTTTTTCAGGAACCCCATTTTTTAATGTTTCTTTGTTAACATCAAGAATTTTGTAAATATTTAGAACGAAAAGTCCGAGCAATGCCGCCAATACGGTATAAGCAACTCCATTACTAATGAAATTCAATTGCCATCCTAATCTATAAGTTAAAAAACCGAGGATACCGTAAACAGGTAACGTCATTATGATTAACCCTATCATATCTTTATAGCTCGTAACCTCTAATGCTCCACTTTTCTTAGGACGTTTATATTCAATTCCTTCAGGTGTGTCCCTTACTATACGGCTAAAGATAATCCCGTATACAAGTGCGATAAGACCTGTTAAACCAATTGCATACCTCCAGCCATTCTCACCGCCAAATATGATTGCTAGCGTCGGCAGGAGCATTGCGGCAGCTGCAGACCCAAAGTTACCCCAACCTCCATAAATTCCTTCAGCGAAACCAACATGTTTAGGTGGGAACCATTCCGATACAAGACGAATCCCAACTACGAACCCGGCACCTATAATAGCAAGAAACATTCTTGAAACCATCAATTGGATAAAAGAATTTGATAGGGCAAAGGCAAAACACGGAATACTTAAAATCATCAATAATCCAGAATACACTTTTCTTGGACCAAATTTGTCAACAAGCATTCCAATTAATACACGAGCTGGTATTGTCAAAGCAACGTTTGCTACACCCAAAATAGCTACCTCATCATTTGTGAGACCGAAAGTGCTTTTCAAGGTTGACATTAATGGAGCCATGTTAAACCAAACGACAAAAGTAATGAAAAAAGCTAGTGTTGTTAACATTAGAATCTTTTTGTTTCCCTTGTAAACGTTCGTTTCCATTCTAACCACCTCTAATGCATTGATAATGTTTATTTTTACATGAACCACATTTGTATTCATTAACCATGTGAGTTTATCTAACATCACAAAAAGTGGAAGAATTAGTAAATAGAAGGTCTTACATAAAGTGAAGCGTTTACAATTTGGACATTGATAGTTAGGGGTAAGGAACCACTGTTTTGCCTGAAACCATGATAAGGAAATAGGTGTAAACGTTGGTCTAGGGTTTTTAATAAGGGAGGGAATAAAAATACTTATTTAAGGCTATTTCGTATATGTGGCAATCTGCCTCAGTTCGTTCCTCGCTTACGGGGTTCCGCTTAGACTGCTTTCTCACAGGAGTTTCGCATATTTCCCCCTCTATTAAAGAGAAAAAAGAGCTCGAATCTGAGCTCTTTTTTCTGAAAGTATAAAAATTTTGGTATCGGTGAAGAAATGTCTAGTTCCACCGCCCAACCACTTGGATCACTTCAGTCCTTCTGCAGCGGCAACAGCCTCCTCTTCGGACTTCCAGTGACCTTCGTGGCTTATCAGGGCGGTTGCGCTTTTATTTATGATATGGCGATTCCAGTTGCGAAATATGTGTGATTAGCCTTGCAAAAGGCTCACAAAACACTGTTGAAAATGAGCGTATAGAGTCTTAATTATTAAGTAGTACTCAAAAAACGTTTAAGGAAGGATTGAAGTCTAGGGCTCTGGGGGGTTTCCAATATTTCTTGTGGGCTTCCCTGTTCTTCAATCAGTCCATCGTGAAGAAAAACAATGCGATCGGCCACATCCCGTGCAAAATCCATTTCATGTGTGACGAGAATCATGGCCATATCCGATTCTTTTGCAATTCCTTTAATAACCTGTAACACTTCCCCTACGAGCTCAGGGTCTAACGCAGAAGTGACTTCATCGAACAGCATGATTTTCGGCTGCATGACGACTGCCCTGGCAATGGCAACACGCTGTTGTTGCCCACCTGATAATTGAAGAGGATAAGCATTGATTTTTTCTCCAAGCCCTACCTTCTTAAGCATATCAATCGCCCGTTTTTCAGCTTCATCCTTAGGAGTACCTTTTACATGGATTTGAGCTTCAGTTACATTTCTCAGGATCGTCATATGGGGAAATAGATTGAATTGTTGGAAGACCATACCGATATCCCCTCGAATTTTACGTAAATGGTTTTCATCAGCTGGCACCAACTTGCCATTCAGTTCTTTATGCCATAATGGCGTGCCGTCTACGATTATAACGCCGTCAGTAAGTTCCTCCAGTGTCATTAACATTCTGATGATTGTGGTTTTCCCTGAGCCACTTGGACCGATCAATGCGACTCTTTCTCCAGGATTGATCTCAAGGTCTAGTCCTTTTAAAACCTCTAAATCACCAAATTTCTTTGTAACCTTTTCATATTTAACAAGTGGTTGATTTTGAACTGAATTTTTTGTCATTGGTCCGTCCTTTCTCATAATCATTCATTAACTTGGATTATTTCAACGGCTTCCCTTTCCGTAAGCTTGATTCGACCATTTTTCCAGCCTGTTGATAAGTAAAGCAGATGGGTAGCTGAGCAGAAGAAATAGAAACCCTACAATGGTTAATGGTTCTAGATATTTAAAGTGATCTGCTCCAATCAAGAATGCTTTTTGTAGAAATTCAACTACCCCGATTGCCATTAAAAGAGGCGTTTCTTTAAATAAAATGATCAAGTAATTTCCAAACATTGGGATCACAGGGGGGATGGCTTGAGGAAGTATGACTTTGACCCAAGTCTGTGAGTTGGTAAAGTTCAATGCTCTTGCGGCTTCCCATTGCCCTTTTTCAATTGAATCAATCCCAGAACGGTAAACTTCCGACACATATGTGCTGTAATGAATTCCCAAGGTAAGGATTCCGGCAACATATTTATTAAGAGAGATGCCGATCAACGGCAAGGCAAAATAAACAAAAAACAGTTGCACTAACGGAGGTGTGCTCCGTATGAATTCAATAAATCCGTACACAATCCAAGACAGAGGCTTGAAGCTGGATCGTCGTGCAAAGGTCAATATCAGGCCAAACACCAGAGCTACTGCATAAGCACCCAATGTTATTCCGATTACAAGCCAGATTACATTGAATATTTCCGGGAAAACTTCTATTGCGAACGTCCAATCCCAAGTCATACCTTCGCCACTCCTTTCGATGCTCTAGATTCTAATCGCCTCACGATGATGATAAGTGGCAAAGCTATGATGAAATAGAGAATTAATAATAGAACGAATACAGGAACCGTATAACTGAGGTTCGTATTTTGTATGATCAACCCACGATAGGTGAGATCCCCTAAAGTGATCAGTGATACAAGAGAAGTTCCTTTCAGGAGTTCAATCGAGTTGTTCCCCAAACCTGGGAGCATAATTCGGAATGCCTGGGGTAGAATGACTAATTTCAATCGTTGCCATCGAGTCATATTCAACGCGATGGAAGCTTCTGTCTGTGTTTTAGGAATCGCCAGGATTGATCCTCTTACAACCTCAGAAGCATAGGCCCCATAGTTTAGGCTCAATGCTAATACTCCTGCCCAGAAGGCTGAGAATTCTACGCCAAAAGCAGGTAATGCGAAGAAGATCCAGAACATTTGCACGAGCAAGGATGTACCGCGGAATAATTCCACGTAAATCATGGTCAAGGTCCGTATGATGGAAAACTGCGATACTCTGCCTAGACCGGCTATGAAAGCGATCAAGTAGGTCAATATTGCAGATGTTACTAATATTTTGATCGTCATCCACCCTGCAGGTAATAATTTATTTAAGATGTCCAAATAAACGTTAATGTTATCCCACACCCTTCAAATTTTGATAGTAAGGATCTGCGGAAAGACTTTTTTGCTATGAATCTTTCACAGAGTATGAACTTATTAGATTAAGAAAGGTTCTTTTCTTAAAGATTGTTGCTTTGGGTCATTTTGGTAATGAACCATCTTGTGCAAGTTGATTGGAGAGCAAGGTGCGAGACTCCTGCGGGATCAGTGGGACAGGTGAGACCATTCATTGTCGCAAGGCGACGAGTGGGCTCACCGCACACCCCGCGGAAAGCGAGCACCTGAAGCGAAAATCCACCACTTTCAAGAGCAATAAAGTTTGCGAAAACGCCTTAAGAAAAGAACAGGCCCTCCTTATTTAAGAGCGCCTGCCTCCATAAACGTACTTGCTATTAAAGAATGGGGTCTATTTGCCACATAAAGCTTCTGTTGTCTTATCTCCTGGCAGATCCTCTTCTGTGAAGCCGAATGGTTTGATAATTTCTAATAGTTCTCCCGATTCTTTTAATTTACCAAGCTCTTTGTTATATGCATCAATAAGTTCTTCGTCTGACGGGTTAAACGCTGCGGCACCATACCCACGTACACTTTCCCCATCCACAGTAGGTTGTGTGAAATCTTCCACACGATCGATATTCTTTGCATTTGCTGTTTTGAGAGCAGCCTCAAGAGTTGGACCAGTCATCGTGATTGCATCAACCCTCCCAGATTCAAGTGCTGAAATGTTCGCTGGAATATCAGAAACGATTTCCATTTGGCTGTCTTTGACTCCAACAGCCTTTAAGTAATCAATTTCGATGGCACCATTCATGACAGAAATTTTGGCATCGGGATTATTAGCTATATCTTCATAACTATGGAGATCCATTGGGTTTCCTTTTTGCACGGCGAGAGCTTCCCCGATACTGTATTCCGGTTCCCCGAATGCAACCTCTTCACATCTATCAGGTGTTATGTACATACCAGCAGTAATGACATCAAATTTCCCAGCCTTCAGCCCTGGTATCAACGAACTGAATTTTACTAACTCACCATCCATTTCCTCTATGCCTAGCTCTTTGAAAATTTTCCGGGCAATTTCTACAGCTTCCCCAGTAAGCTTTCCATTTTCGTCTTCGTAGGCATAAGGATTTTCACCTGCAAAACCTACTGTGATTTTGCCTTCTTCCTTCGCTTGTTCAAGGGTCGAGCCATTACTGTCAGCATCAGAGTTATTTCCACAAGCCACTAATAAAAACATTGTGGCGATCAAAATAAATAAAGAAAATTTCTTCAATTTTTGAACCTCCTTAAAAGTTTTATACATAAAGAAAAGGCAGAAAGTATTTGTGAGAGAAATCAGCTTAAGTGACCAAAGAACTATCTTATAAGTATAGGGGACTCTATTTCAGGATACAAAGACCAAAATTGGTTATATATTCAAAAATCAAGCATTATAGAATTTAGAGATCAGATAAGTTTGAATATTCTTACTAATCCTCTAACATCCTCAAAAATTGTCGTTTATACAGATGTTCCGTATTTATGTGTTTTTGTAATGTAATTGTTACGTTTGTTTTATTCTGAAAACAGAAACCGTGAAAGTCCCTTTAAATAAAGGAAACTTCTATTACAGAAGGATATAATTCGACAATATTAGGTGAAAAAAATGGAATGTTTTTTCCGCCTTTGCCCAACGCTGGTTTTAAGTCCAAATCAAAGGGGGTATAGTTCCTCTAACATTCAAATATACAAATTGGCTAGACCCTTTATCACTCTAAAATTAAATCGAAAGGAGAATGTCAGTATGGCTGTTCAAAAAAGCACCGATAGTTCAAGTCTTGCAGAAGTCATTGACAGGATATTAGATAAAGGAATCGTAATTGATGCGTTCGCTAGAGTATCTCTCGTGGGAATTGAAATATTGACAGTAGAAGCAAGAGTTGTCATCGCAAGTGTAGACACCTGGTTGAGATATGCGAATGCAGTAGGATTGCTACGCGATGATGTCCAAGAGGAAGGATTCGTACAAGGAAACGATCGACAAGCACAATTAAGCTTTTGATCATCATTGATTCTGACAGAACTCTAATTGATGAAGATCACTAATAGAAGGGAAACGAAAGGTAATGACAGATAAACAAAAAAATACTCAACCAACGAATATGCAGCAAAATTCGATGAATCTTGCCATCATTGGAGGAGTTGTTGGTGCTAGTATTGGTCTTCTTTCAAGTCCCGGTACAGGAAAAAAAGTTGTGAGCAGCATAGGTCAATCGGAAGTGGTCAGAGCTGCAGGAAATGAACTGCGCAGGACAGCTCAGCAAATGATCACTGAACAGGCTATGATGGCTCTACGCCAAACTGCAGCAGGTTACTGGAGTAAGTACGAAGGGACGCTTCTGAAACCAGGTGGCGCTTTACTCAATGAAGGCACTGAGGACGAAGAAGTACAAGAGTCTGGATCTGATTCGGATGAACGGTATAAAGAATTGAAAGAAGAAAATAAAAATTTAAATGACCAATTGCAAAGAATCGAAGAAAAATTGAATGCATTGTTAGATGATAAAAAATAAGTGAGACCCACCTTAAAGGGGGGATTCCATGAGTGATAAACCTATCAAAAAGGTTGCTCAAAAAGCTGTAAGCAAGGCTATTGAGAAAACACCTTCATCTGTAAAAGAAAAGGTGAAGGATGAAGTGAAAGAAAAAGCTAAAGAGAAGATGACAAATGACCTTCAGGAAAAAGCCGATGAAGCGTCTGAAAAATTAGCTGATGCAAAAGAACGGAACGCAGAAAAAGTACATGGTAAAGCAGACAAAGCACAAGACAAAGTACAAGATGTGCTTTTATCTGTCCGGGAAAAATTAGCTAAAGTGAAAGAAGCTGGGCAAGAATTTCAAGAGAAAATCTCTTCCTCCAACTCAAACAATAACGGAACGAAATTGAAAGGCGTTAAAGATATCAAGGGTGCTAACGATATCAAAAGTTCCCAGAATATCAAGAGCTCTACGGATATCAAATCTTCAACTGATATCAAATCATTAGGTTCGTAAACCTACGATCGTGAAAGGAGAATGTAACAATGGCTGTTCAAAAAAGTACTGATAGTTCAAGTCTAGCAGAGGTAATCGACAGAATTCTCGATAAGGGAATTGTCATCGATGCATTTGCAAGAGTTTCTGTTGTAGGTATTGAAATCCTAACTGTTGAAGCACGCGTTGTCATTGCAAGTGTGGACACGTGGTTACGTTATGCGGAAGCAGTTGGCCTGTTACGGGACGAAGTGGAAGAAGAAGGATTACCGCAACAAACCAATGAACGCAGAAATGCACAATTCAGTATTTAGAAGAGAGGGGGCTTTAAACTGAGCCCTCCCTCTTCCTATATCTAAAGACTAAGTGGAGGCGACTATGGAAATCAAAGAGATCATGAAAAATGTGGCTGATTTTTTCAAAGAGCATGTTGCTCCTCCGCATAAGATCACATCTGTAGAGGCAGCAGAGGATGAAGGTTGGAAAGTCACAATTGAAGTAATTGAAGAAAAAGAATATATGAAAAAATATGCAAAAGACGAAATGGTTGGTACCTATGAAGTCTTGGTCAATAAAGATAAAGAGGTCACCTCGTTCAAGAGACAGGATATCCGCTTTAGAAGCGCGATCGATGTTGAAGTCTAGGAGGTAACCAGAGGGAGGCTTCAATGGCTGTATTGAAAGAACAGATAGAGAAAGACACACGAGAATTAATTCAGGATCCAGAAACAAAACAGTTGCTTTCCCGCTCCTTGCAATACTTGAAAGCAGGATATCCGATCCATTTCACAGGACCTACAGGTGCAGGGAAGACGTCGCTTGCACTTGCCCTTGCGAAGAAACGAAAGAGACCCGTTATGGTCATGCATGGGAATCATGAACTGAACAATAAGGATTTGATTGGCGATTTTACAGGCTATACAAGTAAAAAGGTCGTTGATCAGTATGTACGCAGGGTTTACAAAAAGGATGAAAGCGTCACGGAATCATGGAAGGACGGTCGTTTGCTTGAAGCAGTCAAGCATGGCTATACGCTCGTTTATGATGAATTTACACGTTCTCAGCCTACGACGAACAACCTGTTTTTATCCATTTTGGAAGAAGGTGTACTTCCGTTATACGGTTCAAAGCATACGGAGCCCTTCTATCGGGTACATCCAGAGTTTTCAGTGATATTCACAAGTAATCCTGCAGAGTACGCAGGTGTCTATAAAACCCAGGATGCTCTGATGGATCGATTAGTGACGATATTTGTAGATTATAAGGATATTGAAGGGGAAACTGAAATTGTTTCTGAAAAGCTTGGAATTGATGAAGATGACGCAAGAGCGATTACGACACTCGTGTCCAATTTGCGTGATAAATGTTCGACAGACAATAGCAACGCTCCGAGCATCCGATCATCAATCATGATTGCAAGGATCGCATTAGAACAAGATATTCCTATCGATGGTGAGGATGAAGAATTTCAACGGCTATGTATCGATATACTCAGTTATCCGATGAGTCGTTGTATTGAGGCAGAAGATCCTCGCGCAGCGGCAGAAGAGTTGATACTAAAAGAATGTAACAATATATGAAACTGTCGTCATGAAAAAGGAGAGATAAGATGGCTGAGCATGAAGAACAGGGGATTTACCTATTTTGCGGGATCCAAACGGATCAAGAAGATGAGTTCGGTACAGTTGAGATAGAAGACACAGTAAGAGAAATATTCACGATACGGCATGAAGATGCTGCTATGGTGTGTGCGGAAGTACCGATGAAAATCTATCATCCTAACAAGGATAACCTGATGTTTCATCAAAATACTGTTTCGAAAGTAATGGATCAGAAAGATACCGTAATCCCGATCAGTTTCGGAAATGTCTTCAAAACGAAGGATGATGTCAAGGTCCTTCTTGAAAATCTCTATCCGCAATTTAAGAAACTTTTCCCTGAAATCAAAGGGAAAATAGAACTGGGATTAAAAGTCATTGGCAAAAAAGAATGGCTCGAATCAAAGGTGAATGAGAACCCTGAGGCTGTAAAGAAAGCAGAAGCTGTCCGCGGTAAATCAGAAGCAGCCAGCTATTATGAGCGTATCCAACTAGGCGGAATGGCTCAAAAGATGGTTACCGAAATTCAACATGAAATAAAAACTGAAATTTTTGCTCCTCTGAAGGAAACGGCTGAAGCTGCAAAAGCAAATGATCCTCTCGGTGAAAAAATGCTCTTGAATGCATCATTCTTAGTGGATCGAGACCAGGAGGAAGCATTCGATCAAAAGGTAAATGAAGCGCATGAGAAATGGAAGGATAAAGTTGATTTCAACTATACAGGTCCCTGGCCGGCTTATAATTTCGTCAATATACGCTTGACCGTTGAGGAAAGCTGATGCTGCATAAACTGGTTACCTCACCAATGAATCTTGTCATCAAAGTCGGTGAAAAAGTGAAAGAGGAAGTCGACAAGGAACTACATGACCTTCCAACCATCCAGCAAAAGCTTATTCAGCTTCAGATGATGTATGAACTGGAGGAAATACCAGAGGATGTTTTTAAAGAAAAAGAAGAAGAGCTCTTACAGCGATACGAAATTGCAAAACAAAAAGAAATGGAACAATGGGAAGAAATGACGAAGAAGAAGGAATGAGGTAATGGAAATGGCTCATCTTATCTATTTATACGGCTTAATTCCAACAACAGAAGCAACAGGAAAATCATTTCCATCGTTTAAAGGTTTTGACGGTGAATCAGAGCTTTACACGATTCAGCTCAACAATATCACCGCGGTTGTATGTAACCTTGATTCTAAAGAGTATTCCGCAGAAAACATCAAAGAAAAAATAGACAGTGACATGGAATGGCTGCAGGACAAGGCATTCCATCATCATGAAACACTTGTCGCATTATATAAGGAATATACAATCATACCTTTGAAATTCTGCACGATTTATAAAAATGAACAAAGCTTGCAAGGGAAAATCGAGGCAAGTAAAAGTAAGATTGAACAAACCTTCAAAACACTTGAGGGAAATGAAGAATGGAACCTTAAAATCTATTGCGATGATGAGAAATTGAAGCAGGATGTAAGCAAAAACAATACCGAAATAGAAGCGAAACGAAAAGAAATCAGTTTCCTGACTCCAGGAAGGCAATTTTTCGAAAAGAAAAAAATCGATGAGTTGATTGAATCGGAACTTGAAAATGAGAAAAACCGTGTATGTGAAGGATTGCATGAAAAGCTTAAGACATTTGCCATTCAAGCAGAAGTCAAAAGAAACTGGAGCAAAGACGTCACAGGTCTAAAAGAAAACATGACTTGGAACAGTGTATTTTTGCTTCCGGTCTATAAAGTTGATTCCTATCTAGAAGAAGTCAAACGTTTAGAAGAGGAATTAAGAGAGACAGGTTGGAGATTTGAAGCATCAGGACCTTGGCCTGCTTATCATTTTTCCAGCTTTTCGTAAAGAGAGGGATCTGAGGATGTCACATAGAGGTTTGAAAGAATCGATTGAAAATAAGGATATTGCACTTATAGATATTTTAGACGTCATTCTTGATAAAGGAGTAGCAATCAGAGGAGATATCATCATATCAATTGCAGGCGTGGACCTGGTGTATTTGGATTTACGAATCTTGATCTCCTCTGTTGAAACACTCGTACAATCTAAACAAAATAATCATTTATCTTCTGAGAACTTTGAAAAACAAAGGGGTGAACTGACAGATGCAATCGGAGAATCAAACAAATAATTCACGAATCAATCTAGACCCTGATAATGCTGAACAAGGATTGGCACAATTAGTCATGACTGTAATCGAATTAGTACGCCAGATCGTTGAACGGCATGCAATGAGACGGGTAGAAGGTGGAAATCTTACCGATGAACAGATTGAAGACCTCGGTGTAGCCCTGATGAATCTAGAAGAAAAAATGGAAGAATTAAAGGACATCTTTGGCCTTGATGCTGAAGATTTGAATATAGATCTAGGTCCGTTAGGAAACCTGCTTCGATAGAAGGAATTCCTATTAAATGATATGACAATAAATAATAAGTATTGTTTTTAATGGGTCCAGTCAAAGGACCAAGGAGGGATAAACAATGGCTGTTGAACATCCAGTGCAATCACATACAATTGTCGATGTTCTAGAAAAGGTCTTGGACAAAGGAGTGGTCATTGCAGGTGATATCCGAGTAGGATTAGCCGATATCGAATTACTGACCATCAAAATCCGGTTGATTGTTGCTTCCGTTGATAAAGCGAAGGAAATCGGTATGGATTGGTGGGAAACGGATCCTTACTTGAGTTCAAAAGCAACAGAAGATCAAACCAAAGCTTTAGAGGATGAAAACAAGGAATTGAAAGAGAGACTAGATAAACTTGAAAATAACCTTAATCATACAAATCGATTGAATGCTAAAGATCTTAAATAATAGCTTTGTTGATTTTGGCGAAATTCACTCCCTTTCCGATCACTGTGGGGTCTCGCTTGGCTCGCTTTTCCCGCAGGAGTGTCACAAATTTCGCTTCAATCAAATATAGTCAGAATTCAACAGTATTATTTAACAAAGCCCAAATAATCTATGGAGGGGAAAAGTATGGTAGACAAGTCAAAACAAGCTAAAAACATGGTGACAGGTGGACCGATCAAACGAACAGTAGCAGGAGGAATCCTAGGAGCTACAGTCGGATATCTTGCAACACCTGAAAATGGAAAGAAACTTTGGGCACGTGTGGATAAAGAAGCATTGAAAAACAAAAGCATCGATCTAAGTCGTGCAGCAAAAGACAAATCAAAATTAGCTGCCCAGAGCCTTAAGTCATCTACGACGAATTTCTTGAACAGAAACCGCGATGAGTCTGAAGAAAGTGCTGAAACAGAAGTAAGTGCCACAGCTGAAGAGATTGATACTGAAGAGCTAGAAGATTTGAGGGAAGAAAATCAAAAACTCCAGGATCGATTGAAATCGTTAGAAGAGAAAATGAACAAATTCCTTGAAAGCGAAGAGGAAGACGACGAAGAAAATGAAGCAGGCGAAGACGAAGATGAAGAAGAGGAAGAGGAGGAGACAACCCCTAATCGTCAGGAGCATTCTAACTCTACCAAGAAAAAACAATCAAAAAATGCTAAAGCTGAAGACGATGAAGAAGATGAAGAAGAGGAAGACGTAAAACAGAAAAAAAGCACTAAAAAATCATCCAAGACAAACGGAAAGAAGAAAACGGCATCTAAAAAATCAAAAAAAGAGGATGAAGAAGAGGAAGATACGTCATTGACTAGTGAAGATGACACTTCAGCATAAGTTACTACTAGTAAAGGAGCGATTATAGTGAGTTCAGTTGCGCCAAAAGATAGTATACTAGAATACTTTGTGAAAGCAGCCAATACTGGTGATTTCTCATTGGATATTACATTGAATATAAATGGGTCTGTCATATCTGGATCGATTATTTCAGCTAAAGAATACTTTGAAGAGCTTAGCAGTAAACTTGAGGATGGCAGCGAAATTGCTCAAAAGCTTAGTGAGGATCTATCTGAGGCAAGTGAAGCTGCTGATTCACATGAGGGTGGAGAAGCGAACTTCATCCATATGAAGAATACACGTGTTTATTGCGGCGACAGTAAACCTACCCCATCAAAAGGGAAAATTCTTTGGAGAGGAAAGCTTGAGCAAATAGATGGCTTCTTCTTAGGGAAAATATCAGATTCGAAAAGCAGTAGTAGTAATAGCAGCAACAGTAAAAAATCATCATAGGAAAAACCAGCAGAATGGCGGGGAAACCCGTCATTTTTGGTTTTGATTTTTAGTGATACGATAACACGCTATACATCTCCTATCATAAACTGTAAAAAATATTAAAAGGGAGATAATGCATTGAAAAAGTATCAACTGAATGCCATCAAGGCACCAGGACTAGATGAGATGATGTATTTCCGAAAAGACTCTACTGACTTCAGTACGTTCAAATATGTTTTTCATGATCAAGAATATCGTCTTCCGAAGCTGACATTCGACCCGAGGTGGATTATCGATGGTGGAGCGAATGTCGGGTATAGCAGCGTGTTTTTTGCTGAACAGTTTCCCCAGGCAAAAGTGGTAGCTGTTGAATCAGACCCATCCAACATAGAGGTGATGGAGAAGAATATCGCATCATACCATCAAATTGAAGCGTTACATTCGGGATTGTGGAACAAGAATACGTATTTGAGAGTAAAAGATGTAGGTTTAGGGGAATGGGGAATGATGGTCGAGGAAACCGAGCAGAACGACCCAGGTTCGTTTAAAGCTGTCACAATCGACTCGATCCTATCAGATTACGGAATTGATGAGATAGATATTTTGAAGTTGAACGTGGAAGGCGCCGAGAAAGAGTTATTTTCCAAAGGGTATGAGAATTGGTTAGAAAAGGTGAAAATCTTGATCATCGAACTACATGACAGAATGAAACCCGGATGTAGTAAAGCTTTCTATCAAGCTATCAAACAATACAATTTTTCATCTTATAAACGCGGAGCAAATGTTATTTTATATAAAAAAGGTTATCTTACACGAAAAAGATGACAGTTAAAACTTAGGCTGTGGTAGACAGGGAACCTGAATAGAGATGCACCATAATGTTGACGGGTTCAGCATCTTTTTTTAAAACATTCCATCAGTAACAAACTTTTAGAAAACAGCCTTGAAAAAAAGAGGGTTGTGTGAAGGGGACCCGAATATGAATAGTAGGAGCGGCCATTCCGGTACGCTCTTTTTTCTATACTCTGTATCATTATTACAACTTCAAGAAACACCGGAGGTTCCATACATGAAAAAGGTTTTTTCCTATTTACGTACATATAAATTATCCGTATCCATTGCTTTATCACTTATGGTGCTTGAATTGATTGTAGAATTGTTCCAGCCTTTGCTGATGGCAAAAATCATTGATGAGGGTATTTTACAAGAAGACTTATCGGTCGTGGCAGTTTGGGGTAGTGTGCTGCTTGGTCTTTCATTGATTGCCTTTGCAGCGGGGATCACGAATTCTTTCTTTGCTGCCCATGCGAGCCAAGGTGTTGGCCATGACTTGAGAAGAGACTTGTTTCATAAGGTGCAGGGATTCACAAGCAACCACTTTCAGAAATTCTCTACTCCAGGGCTCGTGACGCGTATGACAAACGACGTTACACAAGTTCAAGGCTTATTGTTTATGCTTATGCGTATTGCTCTGAGAGCGCCTTTATTCATTATTGGTGGTATCATCATGGCTTTCTTCGTCCATCCAGGACTTGCGATACATCTTCTTATATCTGTACCTATCCTGCTTCTTTTTTTATTCTGGATTTTGACCAAGGGTGTCGTCCTTTTTCGTAAAGTTCAAGAGAAGCTGGATCGTGCCAATACGGTCATCCGTGAAAATCTCTCAGGTATTCGCTTGATCAAAGGCTTCAATCGTAGAGATTTTGAAGAAGACCGGTTCAAACATGTGAACCATTCTCTGACCAATCAAAATAAAAAGGCGTTATGGATGATGGAAGTGGCAATGCCTGTAGTGATGCTCGGAATGAATATCGTCATCATCGTTATTCTCTGGATAGGAGCAGTTCAGCTGAATTTACAGGAAGTAACAGCAGGAGAGCTTGTCGCAATCATCAATTACGCAACCCGTATACTCTTTACCTTTTCTGTCTTCACCTTCCTCATCATGAACTATTCGAGAGGAAGTGCCTCAGCTACTAGGATTACTGCAGTTTTAAACAAAGATACAGACCATCTACATCCTGAGCAGGCTCTATTGAGGCAAACGATCAGAGGGAGTGTTCGTTTTGAAAATGTGTCGTTCCGGTATAGTGAGCAATATACGGAAACACTAAAGAACGTTTCTTTTTCAACTGAAGAACATAAAACGGTCGGCATATTGGGTGAGACAGGATCTGGAAAGACAACGCTTCTGAACTTGATTCCTAAACTGATAGAAAAAACATCTGGGTACATTCTCATAGATGAAACCGAAATCGACGAGCTGGATCGTGTACATTTAAGAAGGCAGATCAGTGTTGTCCCGCAGGAAGCTCATCTGTTCTCAGGAAGTGTCAAAGACAACATCGAGTGGGGGAAGGACGGGGCCACTTTTGAGGAAATCATCGCTGCTGCAAAAGATGCACAAATTCATGATTTTATCATGAGTTTACCAGATGGTTACGATTCAAGATTGGGACAAAAAGGAATCACTTTTTCAGGTGGGCAGAAGCAACGTCTTTCAATTGCACGTGCCCTCGTACGAAAGCCGAAGATCCTGATCTTGGACGACAGTATGAGCGCACTTGATGCCTACACTGAATCGAGGTTACTTGAAACCTTAAAAAAACAGAATTGCACGATTTTCCTTGTTGCACAAAAAATCAGTTCAATTCGTGCAGCCGATCAAATCCTCCTGTTGCATCAAGGAGAGTTGATTGGGAGCGGCAGTCATGAGGATTTGCTGAAAACAAGTCCCTACTACCAGAGTGTGTACAAGTCACAAATAGAAGAGGATGTGGTCTAGATGTCGAAATTGAACGAACTCCGTGAGCGTATTCCACAGCATCCTCATCGACGACACCAGCGCATGGGAATGAAGCCGCCAAAAGTCGAAAATGTGTGGTCGACAATTGCACGGGTTTGGACGTATATCCGAACTGAAAAGAAACGCTTCATATTTGTGCTGTTCATAGTATTGATCAGCTCGTTATTGTCCCTCCTTGGTCCTTATTTATTAGGGGTTGCCGTGGATCGAATCATTGCAGATCCAGTGACGGAAACACTTCTTCAAATGGTGGTCCTTTTATTGGTGGTATACATTCTCCATTCCGTGACGTCATGGCTTCAAAACTATTGGATGATCAGTATTTCCCAAAATACGGTCTATTCTATGCGTAATCATTTGTTTTCGCATATCCAGCGACTGCCATTGTTATTTTTCCAAAAAAGGCAGCATGGTGAATTGATGAGTCGTTTGACCAACGATATGGATAATGTAAGCAGGACTCTGAATTCCGCCGTGATCCAATTTACAACCAGTGTGCTGACGATTACCGGTACCATTGCAATGATGATCTGGTTAAGTCCGATCCTTACACTTCTGACACTGACAATCGTACCGGTGATGTATTTCGGTATGAAGTGGATTACAAAACGAACAGGCCGTTATTTTAAAAAACAACAGAAACACTTAGGTGACATGAACGGGTATGTTGAAGAAATTTTCACTGGTCACCAGATCGTGAAAATGTATTCACAGGAAAATCGTGTAATTGAGGAGTTCTCCGAAAAAAATGAATCCTTAAGGGACGTAAGTTATTGGGCTCAGACATACTCTGGCTTCATTCCGAAGCTGATGAATATGCTCAATAACGCAAGCTTCGCCATCATTGTAGGTGCTGGAGGGATACTTGCTCTCAACGGTTTCATCTCCATCGGAGTCATCGTCACCTTTACGACCTACTCAAGGCAATTCACCAGACCGCTGAATGATCTGGCAAACCAGTACAATATGATCCTATCGGCTGTTGCAGGTGCGGAACGTGTATTCCAAATCATTGATGAGGCGGAAGAAAAAGAAAATGACAGGGATGCAAGTGATATTAAAAGGATCCAAGGGGAAATCGAGTTTGAGGCAGTTTATTTTTCCTATCAAAAGGACCAGCCAATTTTAAAAGATATCAATTTCCATGCAGCTAAAGGACAGACAATCGCACTTGTCGGTCCAACTGGCGCAGGGAAAACGACCATTATCTCGCTTTTATCGAGGTTCTATGAAAATGATGAGGGACACATCCTCGTTGATGGCAGAGACATCAAATCGATTACACGGGAAAGCTTGCGAAGCCAAATGGGTGTCGTTTTACAGGATTCGATTCTGTTTCATACAACGGTCAGAGAGAATATCCGTTATGGAAGACTCGATGCCACAGATGAAGAGGTTGAAAGAGTCGCTAAGGCTGCCCATGTACATGAGTTCATCAAACGGATGCCTGAAGGATATGATACGATTCTCGATTCAGATGGAAAGGGCATTAGTCACGGACAAAAACAATTGCTCTCGATAGCTAGGGCAATGTTGGCTGACCCAGCATTGTTGATATTAGACGAGGCGACGAGCAGCATTGATACGGTAACGGAAATGAAGATTACTGATGCACTCAGCACATTGATGGAAGGTCGCACTAGCTTTGTGATCGCCCATCGATTGAATACGATCCGTAACGCTGATCAGATTCTAGTCCTTCATGGAGGTAGGATTGTCGAATAAGGAAACCACCAGGAACTAATAAGGAAGAACGGTTTCTATTCGGATCTTGTGCGTACCCAGGTCAGCGAACAAATATGTTGAAACTGGGTTGATTTTTGCTTTTTGATAGATGTGGATGCAGGGGGAAATTTCCCGAGAAATGTCGCTTGACCGATAGAGCTTGACCGATAGATGGGTTATTTGACCGTAGGACGGCCGTTCCTGTATGAAATCGCTAATGAGAGCCAAAATATACAGGACTATTGAAAAAGGAGAGTACTGTATGAATAAGATGATTATAAAATTGGCTCTTGTTCTCTTAATGGCAACAATGGTCTTTTCACCACAACAAACTGATGCTAAGAGTCGACAGCAGGACACATACACCCAAAAAGAAGTCGCGCTCAACTCTGACATGAGGAGACTTTGGACGGATCATGTGACCTGGACGAGAAGCTATATTGTCAGTGCGATAGGAGGTCTGGAAGATCAAGATGCTGTACTTTCACGCCTATTACAAAACCAAAAGGATATCGGCAATGCGATACAACCTTATTACGGGGATGCGGCAAGCAAGAAACTTGCTGAACTTTTAACAGAGCACATCATCATTGCCGGAGAGCTTATTGAAGCAGCTAAGAACAATGACCAGGCGAATGTGGATAAATTCACGAAACAATGGTATGCGAACGCAGATGAAATTGCCCAATTCCTTAGTGATGCCAACCCGAATTGGTCGAAAAAGACATTAAAAGGACTACTTGATGAATATCTAGCATTAGTGACGGATCAGGTCGTTTTCAGGATCCAGAAGCGCTGGGATGATGACATCAAAGCTTATGATGAAGGCGAGACGCATATCTTGAAGTTGGCAGATACTCTCTCCGACGGAATCATCAAGCAATTCCCTGACAAATTCAAATAAAAATACCAAAAGGATGGACCTGGATAAATGGGTTCATCTTTTTTAATAAAGATAAGAAAATTCAGGTTTACCATAGCACTTGCACGTGGAGTTTTTTATGAAAACAGTCAGTAGAAGGGTGTTTTGTAGATAAAATCTTGTTTTTGTAGATAAATCAGAATTACATATAAGTTGACCAATCATTTTACCTTATTTATGGCCAACCTCTGCCTTTTATGAATAAATGCCATCCTATAATGCCCTAATTATTCTGTGTTTCTTCCATAATCGGATAAAAACATCGATTTTTGGAGAGGGGACGGAGTCTTTTGTTTACGAACCGGAAATAAGTCCAGCAGAGGCACCCACGAAAACGGGACTCTCCATTCTTTATAGCGCTTTGCTCACATGCCGAACATACTCTTTTCGAAAGAATACTATAGTCGTAAGAGAAGAAAGAGGGGAGGAAATGACAGTGGGTCAGCAGGTCATCGTCCTATCAGGGGCATGGATCCAGGCTGTGGGCACGGTTGCAGCGACAATTGGCAGTACTCCGGCATTCTACTTTCCTCAAATAATCAGCAAGGAGCTTCGAATTGTTGGAAATGCCCTTCAAGCTTTAGGAAATGCGATGGAGGCTGCTGGGGAATCTACAATCAGTCTTGAAACGACGGGAAACAAAATCCAAGCTTTAGGAAACTTGACTGTCATCTATGGGATTGTAGCGGATATCCCTTATGTAAAAAAACAACAGTTCGAAATTGCTGGTAACTGGCTCCAAGCTTTTGGGGCATTATTAGCTGTTATTGATGAATTGAAGGAGGTAAGGACTGAGCTTTTGAGCATCATTGGAAACACCTTGCAATCATGGGGGAATTCTATGCAAGCTGTCGGGGGTATATTAGAATTGAGAGGAGACCATGTCACAGGGCAAAACTTAGATGTCAATGGAAGTTGGATCCAAGCAGCTGGAGCTGTCATCGCTGCCCTCGGACAATCTCAAGAGGAGATACGTAATGGCTCAGGAGAAAACGAGTCTTCTTAAACTCTATACATATGAGGTGTAAAGAATGGTCATATCGCCCCAAACCGCGCAATCAATCGTTGAGGAAACCGTCAAGATCATACACAGGAATATTAATTTCATGGACGAGCAGGCACAAATCATTGCAAGTATCGACCCAAATAGGATCGGTGATTTCCATGAAGGAGCATGGACTGTTTTAAAAACGAAAGAACCGCTTATCATTCAAGAAGAGAATGAATTTGGAGGGGCAAAAAGAGGGGTGAACCTACCCGTTGAATTGAACGATCAAATCATCGGGGTCATCGGAATTACAGGTAAGCCTGAGGAAGTTGTCCAGTTCGGGGAAGTCATCAAACGAATGACTGAAATACTGCTGAAGGAAGCTTATATAGAAGAACAGATCGAACTTGAAAATAGGGCAAGGGAATCATTCATCGATGAGTGGATCGAGGGGGACTGGGAGAATGATAAACTATTCGCCGCCCGTGGGTGGATACATAAAATCAATGTCCATATACCGAGAGCAGCGGTGGTTTTAGAGGTAAAGGATTTTAATGATATCTTATATGAAAAATTGAAAAGCTATGAGGCGGATGTAAAAGGGGAATTAGAGTTTCAGCAGTTCCGGTGTGAAATTTTGAATGTGATCCAGAACCATTTTCCTGAGCAAAGTCAACATGTCATCATCCCCTCTGGAAGTACCCGGTATACAATGTTGTTATCCGTAAATGAACATTCATCTGAGATGAAACGGAAGGAAAAGATACGTTACCGGTTGAATAAGATCCAATCGGCAATCCAAACATCTTATAAATTCGAGACCACTGCTGGGATCGGCCAAATGTATGTTGACCCAAGGAGCACGTCCCACTCAGTGCGTGAAGCTGAGCGAGCATTATTACATGCGAAAAATCGAAAGCAAACTTTTATATTCCATGATGAGTTAGGAATCGAATCTTTTGCATATGATCTTTCCGAAGAGACGCGGGAAGCTTATATCAAGAAAGTCCTATTGAATGATACCGGTATTGAACACGCTCAGATGCTTGAAACGCTGGAATGCTTTTTTGAAGCGAACGGTTCGATTACCGAAGCCGCCGAAAAGCTGTTCATTCATAAGAACACCCTTCAATACCGGTTGAAACGGATCAAAGAGATAACAGGTTATGATCCTCGTGTATTGACTGAAGCCGTCATGCTCTATGTGGCAATGACATTTTATATGATAAATAATGGAGCTGACAGGAACTGATACTAATGTCAGCTCTTTTTGTTTGGCTGTTTTCTAAATGTTTGTTGCTAATGTGTACTGAAAAGTGCTGAATCTTTTGGCTGTGGAAGTATGCGAGACTCCAGTGGGAAAAGCAAGCTAAGCGAGACCCCGAAAGCAAATTAAGGATTTTCGACTATACTAATGAACTTCGACTAAATACCACCACGTCCTATGGTGAACGTCGAAGTCAGTACATCCTGTACAAGTACGTCCTGTGACGAACGTCGAAGCCAGCATAAGGAAAGGGTATTTTCATCGCAAAAACGAAAATGTTTCATTTTTGTGTTGAGATCCTGTGCAAGTGAGCTGAGGAGACTTGCAGAAGTAGGTTAATGCAGGGAATAGATGTCTATCCAGCGACCAGCTTCCGCTTTTCGTTAACGAAAATTATATTTCCAAAAACAACAATCTATGAGATAACAACCTTTTGTTTTCTGTAACAAATATGGAAGAAACAAAACTGTCCATTTTGTTTCTTGTAACATAGATAGCGTTTTCATCCTTTAGTAAGATAATGTTAACAAAAACAAACAGGAGGTGATGTTCATGAAAATAGTTGTTGCTCCAGATTCATTCAAAGGCTCTATGACAAGCATTGAAGCTTCTGAAGCTATTCGAAAAGGTTTGTTAGAGGTTGATCAAAACTTGGATATCGTTACGGTTCCAATGGCTGATGGTGGTGAAGGAACGGTCGAGGCTCTTACAGTCATTTTAGGTGGAGAAATACAATCGGAAGAAGTGATGGACCCGATCGGACGTAAGGTGCAAGCAGCTTTTGGCTGGGTTGAAACAACGAAAACGGCTGTTATTGAAACTGCAGCGGCATCTGGTCTTCCCCTGTTAAAAGATGAGGAGCTCGACCCTTACCGAGCTTCAACTTATGGTACTGGTCAGTTGGTATCACGAGCACTAGACTTAGGTGCGAAAAACGTGATTCTCGGGTTAGGAGGAAGTGCCACAGTAGATGCTGGAACCGGATTTTTTGAAGCATTAGGTATCCGTTTTTTAGATGAAAAAGGGAAGAAGATCCAAGCTGCGGGTGGTACATTGGGTAAAATCAAATCCATTGATACGGCAGGTCTGGATTCGAGATTGGCTGATGTCACGTTCATGATTGCTTCTGACGTAACCAACCCTTTACTTGGGAAAGAAGGGGCTGTGTCGGTATTTGGGCCGCAAAAGGGGGTTACAGAAAACGAAATGCCTTTCTTCGAGAACGGTATGGAACACTATGCAGAAGCTGTGACCACTCATACTGGGAATGACCATCGATTGGCAGAAGGCAGCGGAGCGGCAGGAGGGTTCGGGTTCTCTCTCCTTTCCTATCTACAGCCGGAGTTCGAAAGCGGGTTTACATTGATTTCAGATTTTAGCCGACTGGAATCACATATCAAGCATGCAGATTTTGTCATAACAGGGGAAGGGAAGGTCGATGCACAATCCTTATATGGAAAAGTACCTGTCGGGATTGCTCGGATAGCAAACACATACAAGGTACCGACAATCGCATTTGCCGGAAAGATCGAAGGTGATTTACAAGCGGCTGCTGGACAAGGTATATCTTCAATACTTCCAATTGTTGATGAACCGATGACATTAACAGATGCAATGGATAAAGGGCAAGGACTTTTACAAAACGCAGCAGTGAGATTCATGACAATCGTTCAAGTATGCAATGGGAAAAAGGAGGCTCAATCCAATGAGTAGCTTTACCTTGTTAGATTACGCAATTTTTTCAATTTATATTGCTGGTACGGCAATATTCGGTGCGATGTTCGGGAAGAATCAGAAATCGACTAGAAGAAACGGAAATCGATCGAAATCAAGCTTAATCCTTCCTTTGTGTTATATATACCATTTTGGATCGGATATTTAAGTGGTGATGGTCGTTTAGAGATTCTCCCAGTCGATGCTATTACAGGGAAAATTGATCTGAAATTGAAGGATGCCTTTCTGGAAATTTTTAAACAGATGTAATGACAAATGGAGGACTTGCTGTGAGGGTTGCAGCGGGTCCTCTTTTATATCTAGCGGGAATAGGGCTGATCGTGCCTTGTTGCTTCAATATCAAGTTTTGTGAACGATTTGAAACGTGGTAGTATGGATGCAGAAGCTTCACCAATAAAATCAACAAATGAAGGATGGCAATCATGAATAAAGAAATCATGCTCACGATAAAATCGAAGTATTTCAAAAAGTTGAAAGGTGGCTATCCGCTCCTATTTAAGGAAGCGATCGTCAATTTGAATGATCTGAAGGAAGAAGGCACCCTTCTCAAACTTGTAGACGAACAAAAACGTTTTATCGGTAAAGGATATTACGGCAAACAGAATAAAGGATACGGCTGGATTCTTACAAGAAAAGAACAGGAAAAAATTGATTACGTCTTTTTCGAAAATCGAATCAAAAGAGCGATTGAGCATAGGAAATCTTTTTTCAATGATCATGAGACGAATGCGTTCCGTCTTTTTAACGGTGAAGGGGATGGAATCGGTGGTTTTACTGTCGATTACTTTGATGGATATTTGTTACTCAATTGGTACAGTGAGGGCATATACCAATTCAAACAACCAATTGTCGAAGCGTTACAAAGTTCCATCGAATACAAAGGCATTTATGAAAAGAAACGTTTTGACCAAAAAGGGCAGTACATCGAGGACGATGATTTTCTCGTTGGAGAACGTGCACAATTTCCTCTAATCGTAAAAGAGAATGGGGTTCATTTTGCTGTTTATTTGAATGATGGTGCAATGGTTGGTGTTTTCCTTGATCAAAGGGAAGTTCGCAAATCGATAAGGGACCACCATGCTGAAGGGAAGACCGTCTTGAATATGTTTTCCTACACGGGTGCGTTTTCCGTCTTCGCAGCGCTTGGAGGAGCCGTAAAAACCACGAGTGTCGATCTTGCAAACCGCAGTTTGAATAAGACGATTGAACAATTCAGCTTGAATGGTCTTGATTACGAAGCACACGATATCCGGGTAATGGATGTTTTTAACTATTTTAAATATGCAGTACGGAACAATTTGAAGTTCGATATGGTCATCCTCGATCCGCCAAGCTTTGCGAGATCGAAGAAACATCGCTTTAGTGTCGCGAAAGATTATAAAGATTTGATAAAAGAAGCGATTGCAATAACCGAAAATGGTGGGATGATTGTCGCGTCCACGAATTTTGCCGGAATCGACATGAAAAAGTTCCGATCATTCGTTGAAAAAGCCTTCAAAGAAATGAATGGGACATATAAGCTGATGGAAGAACATTCACTACCAGTGGATTTTAAAACCATCAGGGAATTTCCGGAAGGCGATTATTTGAAAGTGTTGTTCATCAAGAAAATCAAAGGATGAGTTAGAGAGCGGTTTACCTTGTTGTAGGGTAAAGTGCTCTTTCTTTTTTTAGGTAAGAAGAAAATCAGACTGCGATTTGAGATAAAAGTTGAGACAAAACATCTTACGGACACCAGCGCTCTTATCTGTGAACATCTCCCCAATTTCACGGTCTTAACGGACACCAGAGCTCTTATTTACCTTAATTGGTGGAAAAAACATGCTCTTTTGGCAAAATAGCGTCTCTCCTGTCCGTTAGATTACTAGATTACCTTGTTTTGTCCCGAATAAGGTCTCTTGTGTCCGTTAGAGTGACGTCCCTTTAAAACATGCTTTGTTAAATAATATTGAAACGAAATTTGCGACACTCTTCCGGGTACAGCGAGCCAGACGAGACCCCGCAGCGATTAATGATCTTCGACTAACAACCACCATGTCCTACGCCTGCGGTTACTCGGTGCAAAACTGCAAAAAGGATGGAATATAAGTCTGTGGTCTTGTGGTGAACGTCGAAGCCAGCAGAAGGAAAGCTTCTAAGGATTCTCATCGCAGACACGAAAATGATTTCATTTTTGTGTTGACATCCTGTGCAAGTGGGGAGGTTTGCGGAAGTGGGTTAATACAGGGAAGTGATGTCTCCCCTCAGCGACCAGTCACTTGGATCACTTCAAACTTCCTGGGGCGGCAACAGCCTCCTCGTCAGTTTTCCAGTGACCTGTGTGACTAATCAGGTCGCTTCCGCTTTTCGTTTGCCCGCGGGAAGGGAGCGAATTTCTGTAACAAAGCCTAATAAAACATACATCGACACAAATAGTTAATATTTTACAAAATTCTGATAATGTTGTATTCTTTGATTCATAAAGTTATTCCTACTACACCAATGATCCTGCATGAATGTTCATTTGCTTTCGAAAAAGTAAATCATGTGAAGGAGGAAAAGCTGGTACCTGATTTAGCAATTTTTTCGCGGACGCCAGTTAACAGTTATGGATTTAGTAAAAAGAACAAAGGCAGTGAATCTTGATAAAGAATTGATCAGTCAATCGTTCATATCTTTACAAAATGATATTTGTAAGAAGTTAGAAGTCTGTGATGGAGAAGAAACGTTCAAGGAAGAGCGGTGGAAACGTGATGGAGGCGGTGGTGGCCGTACACGTATCATGCAGAACGGGAGAATCATCGAAAAAGGTGGAGTCAATTTTTCAGAGGTATACGGTCTCCTGTCTAATCAGATGGCAGATGTACTGCAAGTCAGTCGTGGGGGTTCCTTCTATGCTACCGGTGTCTCTGTCATCATGCATCCCATAAGTCCATTGATTCCCATCATACATATGAACGTCCGGTATTTTGAAACTTCTGGTGGCGAGAAATGGTTTGGAGGGGGTATTGATTTAACTCCGATTTATATTGATGTCCATCAGGCAAAAAGGTTTCATCAGAAGCTTAAATCACTATGTGACCACCATCATCCTTCGTATTATCCCGCTTTTAAAAAATGGGCTGATGAGTATTTTTATATCAAACACCGTAATGAAGCACGGGGAGTTGGAGGTATCTTTTTTGACCGTCTCGGTGTCACGCATGAGATTTCGTTAAAAAACCGCTTCTGTTTTGTGAAAGAGGTAGGAGAGGCGTTTTCAGGAATTTATACGGACCTTATAAATGAAAACCGCCATCTGCCTTATGGAGAAGAGGAACTGACTTGGCAACGTATCCGGAGAGGAAGGTACGTCGAATTCAATCTCGTTTATGATCGTGGAACGAAATTCGGGTTGAATTCCGGAGGCCGTATCGAGTCGATTTTCATGAGCTTGCCGCCAGCAGTCAACTGGACATATAACTACCATCCACTTCCTGACAGTAAAGAAGCTGAAACTCTAAAGCTGTTAGAAAAGAAAATCGATTGGCTCTCCATTTGAATATTAAAAAGCTGTCCCAAACGAGTGTTAGACACTTATGGGACAGTTCATCATTCATAAGGACATTTCTTTATTTAGGAAGGTCCTTTCGCTTCAGAGGTTGCAATTGTTTATAGGTAAGGGAGCGCCAAGCCCATTCGAATGGACCAAAGTGAAAATACTTCAGCCAGTAATGGCTTAACATAAGCTGCATGGAAAATAGAATCAACACCATCAGGAACCCGGAGGTCAAGCTGACTTCATAATAAAGTCCTGAGCTAACTAGAATGATGACGGATAGGATGGTCTGGACAAGATAATTCGTTAATGCCATTTTTCCAGCTGCTTCAAAAGATTGTAAGATTCGATTCATTCTCGTTTTCTGTAAAAATAAAACCAACGAAAAGATGTAAAAAGAAGCAAGAAATATTCCGCTTAGAGTAATAAGTAAATAGGCCAGCCCTTCTTTATAGACACCATAATCAAGCCAATCCAATTGGATAGCTGCCAACCAAAGTACCATAGGCAATGCGATAACTCCACTAGTCAACCATATTTTCCTGATCAACCCTGTATGTAATGCCGGTTCTGCTATGATTCCTCTTTTTCCTACATATAAACCTAATAAAAAGAGTGCTAGAATCTGAGGGACATTAAATACAAAAAACTCAAGGACAGGAATCACTTCATTTTGGAAACGATAGGCTGTCAACTCAAAATACCCAGCTTCCCGGTACATCGATACCGCTTCCTCCACTTTTTTGCTGCCAACCGTCTCGCTTACATAGTTTGAGGATTCATGGAAAGATGGTGGTGCTAAAAGCGGCAACGCCACAATTATATAAAAAAAGACAAGTAATGAAACCGCCCAAATAAGAATGGTTTTTGGTTTACGGTTATAAAAGAATAAGAGAAGAAACCCAATCAATGCGTAAGTGTGGAGAATGTCTCCATACCAGACGAAAATCAAGTGAAGCAACCCAAAAGCAAGTAGGATAACCAGACGCCGGATAAAAAGCTTACGTGGCTTGTCGGTTTTAAGTTCTACCCTTGAAAGGAATATGTAGAAACCAAATCCAAATAGAAATGAAAACATCGGGTAAAACTTTGCTTGTATGAATAGATCGAAAAGGAGACGAACCCAGCGATCAATTCCTTCGTATGTTGGATGAACCGAATATAGATCATACATCAAGGCAGGTGCGGATAAAGCTGGCATATTTACAAGAAAAATACCAAGAAGGGCAAATCCCCTTATGATATCAATAGTTGCAATGCGTTGGTGAGTCGAAATCGGTGTTGGCTGCATAATAAACTTCATTTCCTCCTTTTGCCATTAGGGTTATAACTATCATACCACTTGAAAATCATTTGACGATATCTTTTGCATCATTTGTAGGTGAGGGGATGAGAAGATTGTTCCATGTGAAACATTTATTTGAGGTTTTGTTATAGTAGTGTTGATTTTGCGAAATTCACGCCCTTTCCGCGAGGCGAAAGAAAAATGGAAGCGACCCTCATAGTCAGGTAGGGATTCTTCAGAACCGTTTCTTGTTTTTGTAGATAATTTTCCCTTTTTGTAGATGTTGTAGGTAATCATGACTTTGATGGATTCGGCTATCCAAAAAATAAATAACTAACCTATTTTAGAACAAAAAGTGGTTAAAACTTATTCGGATATAAGTTTTTTCCTAAGGTTCTTTAAGAAAAAGTGTTGTTTATCACAATTCCATTGTAATGGCGGAGGAATATACACGATTTCCGTGGACGATCCGATAGCCTCCTCGCTCACTTGTACAGGATGTCAACACAAAAATAAAATCGTTTTCGTGTCTGAGATGAGAATTCTTAGAAGCTTTTTTATCTGGCTTCGACGTTTACCAAAAAAGACAACGGATTTAAGTTCCATCCTTGTAGTTTTGCGACGAGTAACTGCAGGCGCAGGACGAAGTGGTATTTAGTCGAAGGTCATTATTATACTCGGGTCTTTCCTAGCTTACCCCGCAAGAATGTTGCGAATTTCGCTCAATCAAACTTAGTCAGAAAGCTAAGTATTATTTAACCAAAGCCTTATTTGCCATTTAAAGAAAGAATAAATACTTTCTTCAATATAAGCACACTAAAGCTCAGCCTGCGCCAAAGGCTTGGCTTTACCAAGTTTTCTTTAAATAACCTTGGAACTTTCTGGTGTCATCGTTTATAATAAAAATACAATTACGAGGAGGTATCGATTCTAAAATCATGAAGTCCCTTAACATTTTTCGCGTAGCTTAATACGAAAAATGGCTCTGCCTGTAATCAGAGTATAGGGATAAGTGTGTCGTCATTTAGATATCGTTCTTCTTTTATGATCGGATTTTTTTCAGCTGATCAATTCAGCATGAATCCATGCATCTGGTTCACAGGCAGCAGCCTGTGTTTTTTTATTTTCAAAAAAAGGATTTGTTTGAACATTAAATTGATTACTCCATCCAAGTTTTTAAGCGAAATTCACGATACTTCAGCGGGAAAAGCCAGCCAGGCGAGACCCTACAGCGAACTAAGGATCTAAGCCTCCTCACAGTATCGCAACACAAAAATGAAATCATTTTCGTGTCTGCGATGAGAATTCTTAGAAGCTTTCCTTCTGCTGGCTTCGACGTTCACCACACGACGTACTTGTACAGGATGTACTGACTTCGACGTTCACCACACGACGTGGTGTTATTTGCGGAAGTGGGTTAATACAGGTAGTGATGTCTAGCTCAGCGACCAGTCACTTGGATCACTTCAAACTTCCTGCGGCGGCAACACATTGATTGACATCCTTATGAGTTAGCCCACGCAGAACCAAGTCTTTGTTTGGTTGGAGCCTCCTCGTCCGTTTTCCAGTGACCTACGTGACTATCCGGGTCGCTTCCGCTTTTCGTTTGCCTGCGGAAAGGGAGTGAATTTCGTGGAAATCAACATTTAAGTAAAACAAAGCCTTTCAAAAAAGATGTACTGGAGGGATTTGTATGCTAGTTTTGAAGGGTGATAACGTTACAGTTGAACGGAATGGGAAACAAATATTCAAAAATGCGTCAATAGAAATCAACGATAGGGATCACATTGCATTAATCGGAAGAAATGGAGTTGGAAAAACGACTTTCATCAATTGTTTGCTAGGTAAAGAAAAAGTATCCGGAGGCACGATCATCCATCCGATGAAAATTGAAGAATGGGGGATTGTGGAACAAGATTCTTTATTGGATTGCCACATTCCAACCAGAGAATTTGTTGAAAGTGAATCTTCACATCTGCTTCATGCAAAGCGTATTTTGCGAAGATGTGAAAAAGCGATCCAAGAAAATCCAGAAAATATCGATGTACTTTCAGACTATAGTGACGCATTGCAATCGTATGATGAATTGGGCGGGTATGAATGGGAAACAGCTGTTGAGAAATGTATGCTGCAGCTTGGGCTTCAGAAGGAAATTTGGGATCAGTCCATCACGAACTTGAGCGGTGGTCAAAAAACACGAGCTAAGCTTGCCAGGGTCATGCTGCGCAATCCAAAGGGTTTGATTTTAGATGAACCGACCAATCATTTAGATGCAGAAACGATCCAATGGTTGGCAGAATGGCTTCAAACGTTTAAAGGAGCTGTATTGTTCATTTCCCATGAACGTGCATTCATCGATCAAGTCGCAAACATCACGTATGAGCTATCGCCTGATGGGACGAAAAAATACCACGGAGGCTATGAAGAATATAAACGCAGCGTAGAACATGAAAGGAAGACATTAGAAACCAAATACCGTAAACAACAAGTTGAAAAAAGAAAGCTCATGGAAGCTGTTACGCAATATAAACAATGGTTTCAGAAATCCCATAGCGCCGCAAGTGAACGGGATCCTTTTGCTAAGAAGAAAGCGAACAAGAATATGACAAGATTCAAAGCGAAGGAAGCTGCATTGGAACGCCTTGAGAACGACCAGATCGAGAAACCGAAAGACAGTCCCAAAATCAATGTTGAATTGGAAGTTGGTACATTTAACAGTAAGACGTTACTCAGGTTTGATAATGCAGCCTTTCGTTATGGACAGAATGACCTGCTTTTTGATTCGCTATCCTTTTCGATTGACCGAGGAAATAGAATCGCGGTAATAGGACAGAATGGGACCGGGAAAACGACATTGCTCAAACTGATTACCGGGCACCTTCACCCTGTATCGGGGAATGTCATCCATCATCCACAATTGAAAATCGGATATTTCATGCAGGAGCTGGAGGGGCTGGCACCAGACAAGACGATTCTTGAGCAGATCTTAGACCTTCCACAGATGACCCAAGCTGACGCACGGACGATTCTTGCTTGTTTTTTATTCAGAGGAGACCAGGTGTTCAAGAAAGTAAAAGAGTTGAGCATGGGGGAGATGTGCCGCGTAGCTTTTGTGAAGTTATACTTTTCGGATGCCAATCTTCTTGTACTTGATGAGCCCACCAATTATCTTGATATTGAAACGAGGGAAAGAATTGAAGATGCACTAGCAGTATACCCTGGATCAGTGGTTACGGTCTCGCACGATCCATATATGCTGGAAAAAGTCGCAAACCGCGTTTTTTCACTGGATAGTGGGTTTTATGAGTATAAAGGTTCGTATAAGGAATGGAAACATCATGTTCACTTGTCAAAAGACGAACAAAAGATCAACAACGAAATCGATCGGTTGAATTTACAATTATCGAATTTGATAGCGAAAGATGTGGAACCCGATAATGAGAACGATACCCTTGAACTGAACAAGCAAATAAAAGACTTGAAAAAGCAGATAACTCGATTGGAAGCTCAAAAAGAGGGCAAAACGAAATAACATTAACCTATTAACAAAGCTTAATGAAAAATAGGGCGACCCTGTTAGACATGAACGGGTCAGCCCTATTTATATATACACTTCATTTTCAATGGATATGGTAGCGGGTAAACGGATTGTAAAGGTCGTCCCCTGATCGACTTGGCTTTGTACATCAATAATTCCATTCATGCGTTTCACGATTTCAAAACTTACTGTAAGTCCTAGACCAGTACCTTTCTCTTTTGTTGAAAAATAAGGTGTACCTAGGCGCTTCAATTGATCTTTAGGAATACCTGAACCATTATCCTGGATAATGACTTCAACCCACTGGTCCTTCCTCACAGCCGACACATGCATTTTTCCAGAACCTTCCATCGCCTCAATCCCATTCTTCATGATATTGATGAGCACTTGCTGGACTTCATGTTTAAAACACTTCACCTTTAGAGCCTCATCTACTGATTTTGTAATTTCCACATTATTGATGATCGCGTAAGTTGAGATGACCTGAATCGAGTCATTGATTACTTTTGAAAAATCGATGACCTCCAAGGAATTCTTCTGCGGTTTTGATAAAGACAAATATTCATTGATAATGGTTTGGGCTCGATCAAGTTCCGCGATGGAAATAGTGATGAAAGATCGGTCTGCTTCGGGAATTTCTTTACTCCCGCTTAAAATTTGAAGGAAACCTCTGACTGTGGTCATTGGATTCCGGATTTCGTGTGCGACTGAAGCGGCTAATTGACTGATTGCATTCATTTTTTCGATATGTTCCAGTTCCCTTTGAAGCATGATCTGTCGGTTCAATGCTTCAATCAAGGCGATTACACAAACCATAGTGAATAACGTGATCACTGAGAGATAGATTGTGATTTCTACTTGGTCGAAGTAACCATTTGCGATGAAATAAATAGCTCTTAAGCTGGCGATCACGAAATAAAATCCAGTCAGAATTAACAACTTCACTTTCGTAGATTGTGTATGATAAAACTTACTTAAAATGATTAAGACGACTGATGCGATTATGTAGTTACCTAAAGTCGTGTAGAAATCAACTGGATATAAGAAATATGTTAAACCAAGCATCAAAGTTGTCAGGGAAAGGCCTGGAAACATTCCACCATACATGAATCCGAGAATAATCGGAATGATTCTCAGATCATATTTGAACTCATCCGAATAGACAGCAGGTAAAATCATTGTCAGAATAACAGAAAACAACAAGACGAAAAAGAATTTCGAAATTACTTTTTCACGTTCACGACCATCTTCACGAAGAAAAACAAAATAAAAAAGCGTAGGGAATAAGATGAATAAGACGTTTACTAAAATATCCTTAATAATAATCCACATGAATCGACTCCGTAGTTAGAGATTTTCTTACTGAAAGACTCTATAATTCTTAAATGTTGATTTTTTGCGGAATTGCTTCTCTGCAGGTGATTCCACAAAATCAAAATTTAGATATGACAGAGCCTGCTGAAAAAGGTTCTTGCAATTAGCGGTAACCATCAAGAACTTTGCAATAGCAGTAATTGGTGTTGGGATTCTGGTAAAGAGTGATCTCAAATGTCGATATTTCGGTTATTTCCTCATAATTCATTATTCTTTTTTAAATTGTAAAATCCTTTTTTAAATGTATCTGAAATACAACTATAGTATTAAAAAAGCTGACTGGTATGTCAGCTTTCATCAACTTTCACTTCTTTGAACCTTACGTCTGATCTTGCCCCTTTGCAATTTTGCTCTTATCTTTCCAGGAGCTTTTTCCTTTTTAAATCCTTTATTTCCCTTGATTTCAGTTCGGAAAGCTTTCAATAATGCATAACAACTGAAGAGAAGGACGACTCCCAAAGGAAACGCACTGATGATGATGGCTGATTGGAACCCTTCCAACCCGCCTGTGGCCATCAGGACGACAGCAGAGGCAGATAACAACAGCCCTAAAACAATTTTTACAATATTAGGTGGTTCGATGCTTCCGTAGGTGGTTTGCATTCCTAAGACGAACGTTGCAGAATCTGCTGATGTGATGAAAAACGTCAGGATCAATAACAGAGTTACCACAACAAGGACAATCGTGAATGGAAGTTGCTGAAATACATAGAATAACGCTGCTTCTAGGGTTTGCCCTGATACATCGAGACCAAGGTTGTATTCCATGAAAATTCCTGTGCCCCCAAACACAGCAAACCAGAAAGCACACACGAGTGTAGGGATGATCAATACAGCAGTAATGAACTCACGGACTGTTCTTCCTCTTGATACTCGGGCAATGAACGTTCCGACGAACGGGGCCCAAGCAATCCACCATGCCCAGTAGAAAATCGTCCAAGATTGCAGCCAGGTCGCATTTTCTTCATTAAAAGGTGCAAGTCTTAAACCTAAGCTTGCCAAATTTTGAAGGTATCCTCCGAACGTTGTCGTGAATAAATCCAGCACAAATACAGTAGGAGCTAGAAATAGGAAAACGACGAACAGGATGACAGCGAGGGATAGGTTCGCATTACTTAAATATTTGATTCCCCGTTTGATTCCTGAGGCTGCAGAAATAAGAAACAAGACAGTAACAACAAGGATAATGACAAATTGAACTGTAAAATTATTCGGTATACCTGTCAGATAGCTCAGACCCCCATTGATTTGGGCGGCTCCGAGTCCTAACGAGGCAGCCACACCGAATAACGTTGCGATCACTGCTACGATATCGATCAGTTTACCAATCGGTCCGTTTACCTTTTCCCCAAGGATCGGGTAGAGGGTCGCGCTTACAAGACCAGGGAGCCCTTTTCTGAACTTGTAATAGGCTAGAGCAAGTGCAACGACAGCATAGATCGCCCATGCGTGGAAACCCCAGTGGAGATAAGTATATTGAAGCGCGACCTTTGCAGATTGACTTGTCCCTCCCTCACCAAAAGGCGGGCTTGAAAAGTGGGAAATCGGTTCGGAGACCCCAAAAAATAATAGTCCAATCCCCATACCAGCACTGAACAGCATCGCGAACCAGGTCGGCCGCTTGAATTCCGGCTTATCCTCATCTTTACCAAGTTTGATTTTTCCGTACTTACTGAAGATGAGAAAAAGAGCAAAAACCAAGAAAAAAGTTGCAGAAAGCTGGTAGAACCAACCGAAATTTTTCATAAAAAAGGCTTGAGTATCGCTCATGACATCAATCAGTAGTTGTGGCCAAACCGCTCCCCAAAAAACAAAAATGCCTGCGATAATAATTGAAATCCAAAATACACTTGATACTTGTTTCACTGATAGACCTCCGATTCTGGATGTTCTGTCTGTACCAATACCCTCTATCGTAATAAATAATCACGCTTTATTAAGCCAGCAGAAGGAAAGCTTCTAAGAATTCTCATCTCAGACACGAAAATGATTTCATTTTTGTGTTGAGATCCTCTGCAAGTGAGGAGGCTAGCGGAAGTGGTAAATGTAAGGAAGTGATGTCTAGCTCAGCGACCAGTCACTTGGATCACTTCAAACTTCCTGCGGTGGCACCAGCCTCCTCTTCAGTTTTCCAGTGACCTGCGTGACTAATCGGGTCGCTTCCGATTTTCGGTTGCGACGTTCACCCCAGGACGTACTTGTACAGGATGTTCTGACTTCGACGTTAACCATAGGACGTGGTGGTATTTAGTCGAAGTTCATTATTATAGTCGAAGATCCTTTTAAAAAGTGTGGGGTCTTGCCTGGCTCGCTTTCCTGCAGGTATGTCGCAAATTTCGCTTCAATCAAACTTTGTCAGAAATCAAAAGTATTAATTACAAAGCCTATTCTTTATCTTCAAGAGAGACCTGTTTCAATGGTTTCTCGGCAGGTCCTTCCACGACAGTGCCGTCTATTGAAAAACGGGATCCATGACAAGGGCAGTCCCAGGTTCGATCACCGCTGTTCCATTCTGTTTCGCACCCCATATGGGTACAAGTCGTATCAACCAGGTGCAAACAACCATTCTCATCTTTATAGGCACCTGTACGTTTTCCGTTTACTTTTACGACCGCACCTTCGTCGTTCTCCATATCTTTTAGTTTTTTATGGGCGAGTCCAACTTTTCCTGCGACGAAGTGTCCTGCGACGTCAGCGTTTTGTACAACTAGATTTTTCAAGCTGGGATCAGCGTAAAAGCGAGAAGGTGTATATAGTTCTTCGTATGGACTTAATCCTTTTGTGATGAGGTCTGTAATCAATTGTGCTGCGATTGTGCTGGTTGTCATACCCCACTTTTTAAATCCGCTCGCGACGAAAATATTGTCGTACTTCGAACTTATTTTGCCGATATAAGGGATCTTATCAATGGTGACCAGATCCTGAGTAGACCAGCGATACGGAGACTCGCGAATTCCCAAGGTTGTCTCTGCCCAATCCTGCAGGGTCTCGTAATGCTTGAACGTATTGATTCCATGTCCTGTTTTGTGGCTTTCACCTCCGACGAGGATGTAGGTCTCACCATTAATGGTCGTATCACGAAGTGAACGTATTGGCTGATCTACACTTAAATACATGCTGCCTGGATAGGGTTTATCTGATTTAATAGCAATTACATACGATTTTTCAGCATGCATCCTTGCGAAATAAAAGCCTCTCCCATCGAAAAAAGGGAAATGGGATGCGATCACGACATGGTTGCATGTAATGTTGAATCCATTCCTCGTAACCACTTTCGGTTTAATTCCGGTTTCAATATCTACTGCAGGGGTGTTCTCGAAAATCATCCCTCCAGAAGCTTTGATTTTCTCTACAAGCGGAAGCAGATAACGAAGTGGATGGAATTGTGCCTGGTTTTTCATGACTAAAGCTGATTCAATTGGAATATCAAACGGAATTTCGTCGACCAGGTCACCCTCAATCCCTAGTTTTCGATAGGCTTCAAACTCTTTCTGCAGTTTATGGTGGGACGTTTTTTCCGTAGCATATAGATAAGCATCCTCACTCTTAAATCCGCAGTCAATATTATTTTCTGCAATGGTGTTTTGGATGAATTGCAGAGCTTCGGTATTGGAGCGATAATATTGTTTCGCCTTCACTTCACCGATATGCTGAATCAACTCATCATAAATGAGGTCATGTTGAGCTGTGATTTTTGCAGTAGTGTGGCCAGTGGTCCCGTTAAGGATACTGCCAGCATCAATCAACGCGACACTTTGTCCAGATTTGGATAAAAGGTAGGCTGTTGTGATACCAGTAATACCTGCTCCGATTATAGCGACGTCAACTGATTGATCTTCAATCAAAGTATCAAAAGCTGGAAACTCTACTCCCGTTCTCCATATAGGTTCAGGAAATCGGGGGAGTGATGGATTGGTTGTCATAATAATTCCTCCTCGTTCACATCATTTGTTAGATAATTTTTCCTAACGAATGGAATTCATGTATACAGTGGAGAAATCGACAAAAAAAAAACATTAGTAATCAAAATATACCACCAACTATTATGACTTGGTAATAATTATTCATTGACTTTTACAGCATAAACCTGTTAGGGTTAAGTCTAAGTTTCAGAAAATTGAGGCTTATCAAAGTGATGATTAAAATGAACAGGTCGGAGGGGAACATAAACAGTCCGTATATAACGAAATTTGTACAGAGCGAACACAAAGGAGCGGTAAAACATGAAAGATTATCATACATTTGGTTGGTATGCTGCAAGGATAGCTCCGCACATGCCAAAGAAAGCATTCAAACCTGTCCCTTCAAGACTATTAGGTGGTTTAGTCTACTTGCTTATTTCGATAGCAAGTTTCGTTACGATCATTTTCTTCGAAACAAATATTTGGTTGAACCTATTGATCAGTTTGATCTTGGGTGCGAGCTTCGCTGGGATGGGCTTTTTGGGACATGAGATTTTACACGGTACAGTCGTAAGGAAGCCTTGGCTGAGGGATTTCCTTGGTGCAGTTGCATTTTGGCCGTTGACCACTGGACCTAAACTCTGGAGAAAATGGCATAACCTGACGCATCATGTTCATACGCAGGATGAGGAAAAAGACCCTGATGCATGGCCGAGTATGAAGAAATTCTCGAAGAATAAATTTATGCGCTGGATTTACAGGATCCCATTTTTAATTCGAGCGATTGCAAGTTTTGCTGCATTAGCTGTTACGTTTACACTGCATTCCTTGAAGATGTTCACCGTTTATATCAAGGAATTCAATCCGAAGAAACAGCCGAGTGTTTGGCTCGAAGCGATTTTACCTTGGGCCACTTGGATTGGTCTGTTAGTGTGGATTGGATTTGAGAAGTGGTTCTTTGCATTTTTATTGCCGTTGTTAATTGCTAACTTCATCGTTATGGCCTATATTTCAACGAACCATCGCTTAAATCCGCTTGTACCCGTGAATGACCCATTGGCGAACAGTCTGACAGTCGTAACACCTAAGTGGGTAGATGTGCTGCATTTCAATTTTTCTTATCACACGGAACATCACTTGTTCCCTGGTATGAATCCCAAGTATTATCCGATGGTCAAAGCCCATATCAAGAAAATGTGGCCGGAGCGCTACCATGAAATGCCTTTTGGACAAGCGTTGTTGGCTCTCTTCAAAACACCAAGGGTCTATTACAATGATAAAGAATTGATCGACCCTCATAAAGGAAAGCTTTTTGGTTCTTTAGGAAATGGACTTAACCTGAAAACCAGGACAATCAAACAAGTGAAACAAGTGAGACAAGTAAGACAGCTGAAAAAATCATAGTTATAGGAGACCTTCTTGCATATTAAAGTCGTGCAGTAGGTCTCTTTTTTTTTCGTACATTTCAGTATAACGTTATCGTTAGACATGAATCCGAAAACCTGTATAATAAATTAAATATCATGAAAATATGAGAATTTTACATACTAAAAGGGTACTAAATAAAACGATAGATACACGTCATCATCAAATATTCAGTGTGAAGGAGAACATAATGATTGAATCTTTACTATTTACAATCATGCTCATCATCGTCCTGGGTATCGGATCACAATGGTTAGCCTGGCGTTTCGGTTTACCTGCAATCGTAATCATGACAGTTGCTGGTCTTCTTGCTGGTCCATTTCTAGGCATCATAAATCCAGAAGAGGATTTTGGGCAATTATTCAATCCAATTATTTCAGCAGCTGTTGCCATCATACTTTTTGAGGGCAGTTTAAATTTAGATTATCGTGAAATAAAAGGAGTCAGTAGACCGATATTACGGATTGTCACGTTTGGTGCACTAATCGCATGGGTTCTGGGCTCATGGGCAGCGCATTATTTTGCAGGACTTTCCTGGGCTGTTGCATATGTAATCGGAGGGTTATTCATTGTTACTGGTCCGACGGTCATTCTCCCTCTTTTAAGACAGGCTAAGCTAAAGGCCAGGCCTGCGGCGATTTTGAAATGGGAAGGAATCATCGTCGATCCTTTTGGCGCTTTATTAGCTGTATTCGCTTTTGAAATCATTAAATTTCTTACAGAAGAAAGTGTCACAGCTAAAACGTTGTTACTCTACTTCGTAGCTTCTGCAGTAGCAGGATTCCTTGGATGGCTATTCGGACGGGTATCTGGTTGGATGATTGAAAAAGGGCATGTACCGGAGTTCTTGAAGTCACCTTTCGTATTTGCCTTTGTACTTGCTTGCTTTTCCATTTCAGACGAAATCATGCATGAAACAGGACTATTAGCAGTAACTGTAATGGGAATCACGATGGCAAACATGCACATTACTTCCATCGATGATATGCGTCACTTTAAAGAGACAATGTCGGTCATGCTTATTTCTGCAGTATTCATCATGATTACGGCATCATTGACAATTGAAACGCTCCTCGAGATTTTCAACTGGAACATACTCTCTTTCGTTGTCTTAATGATGATACTAGTTCGACCATTATCGATTTTTCTATCAACGATCCGAACAGATTTAACATTTCAAGAGAAAACATTGGTCGGTTGGATTGCGCCTCGTGGAATTGTTGCACTGACGGTATCAGGGTATTTTGATAGTGCTTTACGAGATCAAGGATTTGAAGATGCAAGGTTGCTGACTCCGTTGACGCTAGGACTTGTGTTTGCTACGGTTTGCGCCCACGGTTTTTCGATCCGATGGATGGCCAGGAAGCTGGGGCTGGCGATTGATGACCAACCAGGTGTTCTTCTAATCGGTGGGAGCATTTTCAGTGCTAAGTTTGGAGAAGTTTTAAAAGAAATGAATATCCCAGTGTTGATTACGGACTCTTCTTACGATCGATTAATTACTGCTCGTAATCTTGGTGTACCAATTTATAGAGGGGAAATTCTATCTGAACAGACTGATTACCAGATTGATTTCACCCCTTATGAATATATGGTAGCTTCAACGGATATCGATTCGTATAATGCGCTGGTTTGTAATACGTTCGTTCCTACATTCGGAAGGACAAATGTGTATCAATTGAGTCTTCATAACACCACCGGAGATGACCTCCGCGGACTTGACCCTACAGTTAGCGGAAATATCATATTTCATGATGGAGCAACGTGGGAAGTGCTAAACAAAAAGGTCGAAAGCGGCTATGTCTTCAGAAAAACGAAAATCACTGACCAATATACGTTTAAACAATATGTAGATGAGCGGGCTGATGATGCAGAATTACTTTGTATATTAAAGCCTTCAGGAAAAATCGTTTTCTTCACAGAAGAAAATTCAGTCAAAGGTGAAGATGGAGATATCGTCATCAGTCTAGGACCACCGAACAAAGGGTCAGATAAAATAAGAGAAAAATATAAAGAAAATTCAAATCCGACAATTACTCGGGCATAGGGGAAACCAAAAACAGGGTTGACAAATCATGTCAGTCCTGTTTTTTCTTGCAACTCATTCATTAAAGAAGGACTGAAGACCTAGGAACGAGAATAGGTTAACAGGGTTTGAACTGTTGATAAGGACGTGTTCGAGTGGTAGTTAAAACGATAAAATACTTGATATATGGATGTTTGTTTTTATTGATTCCAGCAACACTCATTTTGCTGGCTGTTCATCTTACGGTATTCAAGCCTTATGATACAATCAATGGGTTTGAGCAAACAGGTGTATATGGCGAACTTCAAATCATTCTCCCAGAAGCGCTCCAGGAATCTGAAGAACTCTTGGATGTAACTTCTGATGAAAGATTGAATGAGATTTTTAAAGAGGTTGTAAAAGAACACCTGACCGTCAATCGGATTTCAGAAATCCTATCCTTCATCGAGAAGGACATGTGGGATTATATTTTAGATAAAGATGTTGAATTAGAAGCCATTGATCTAACTGATATTCGCACTGCTTTCCTTGAGAAAGTGCAGCGCAGCGAAAGCATGCAGGGCGAAACGATCTACCAAGATAAATTCATCGATCGTGTAGAATGGGTATCGTTACTGGAAATGGACCAAAAAAGAATGGATAAAATTAAAAAGTATTATGAGCAAATGACGGTATTAGTGATTTTGAATGGCTTGATGATTGGTCTGTTGATTGGCCTCAGTTTCTTCCTGGCGACGAATCGGTTAAGAAACTTGAAGTGGTTGTCGTCACTTTGTTTGATAGCAGGATTCACAGTGATGACAGCTGCTGTGTTATTCCATATCATTGGGCTTGATTGGATATATACACAGCTGGAACTATCAGGTGTATTTTCAGGTTTGACGGATAATATCCACGCAACATTGGATCGGCATTTCCTCGCTTTTCTATCTGCTTTAATCGGATTTGCTGGATTTTTGTTTGTAACAGGTCTGGTCCTTTATGGATTGACTATCCTTAAGAGCAATAGAAGAGGACTAATGGCGTAGACTAATAATGAAAAGAGGCTGTTCTAAAAGTTCTGAGCATAGGAGAAATCGTCGAGACTCTTTACTGAAAAAGTTTCGGAGATTCCGTAACGGAGAGGAGACCTTATTTCGTTAAAATCTTAGTGAATCAACTCTTTTGTTCACAGATGACGGCTCTTCAATCAATTTGTTTACAACAACTTTCATCATCTTAATCCACTTTTTGTAAATATGTTACCAAATGGTAACATATTTATTAGGTTCAGGCAATATTTAAGTAATTTAGCGTAAATATGGGCAAATAAATGTTTGAAAATGGGTTGAATGTTGTTTTGGTATGGACCCGCCAACCGATGAAACAATATCCAATTATTCAAACGAAATTTGACCAACTTGTTTCAAATCTATGAGCTTTTAAACAATCTGGTGACACTTTGTGTTTTAAGGGGTTTGAAAGGTTTTACGAATAACTGAGATAGGGTAAAGCTAACTCAAAACCTATTTAGGATCAAACTGTTCCATGTTGAGAAGGGAGAGTTGGTTATCCGTTTACTTAATTCATTACGCTTTACTATATAGCCAATTACACCAGTGAGGACCTCATACACATACAGACGACTAACCCCGGAGAGGAAGGTGATTCCCTTGAAGAAACAGGCAAAATTCATTCTCGGATTCATATCGCTGGTTATTATTACCTTTATCAGCGGTTGCAGCGAGCTTGCAGTCTTGGATCCAAAAGGCCCCGTCGCTCTGCAACAAAAAGATCTGATCATGCTGTCGATCGGATTCATGCTCTTCATCGTGCTTGTTGTCTTTGTCCTTTTCACATTCATGATCGTCCGTTACCGGGAGCGTCCAGAGAATGCCGATTATGAACCACCTCAGGATGAGGGAAGCAAGGTACTTGAGATCATCTGGACAGCGATACCGGTTCTTATCGTCATAGCCCTTGCAGTTCCAACCGTTAAAACAATCTATGCACTCCAAGAACCACCAAAGGCCACATCTCATAAAGATCCTGTAGTTGTCCATGCAACTTCTGTAGATTGGAAATGGATTTTTACTTATCCAGAAGAAAATATCGAGACAGTCAACCACCTGCACATACCAGAAGACCGGCCAATCCTTTTCAAGCTGACTTCTGCTGACTCGATGGCGGCTTTATGGATTCCCCAATTAGGTGGACAGGAATACAACATGGCAGGTATGGAAACGGAGCTCTATCTACAAGCAGACGAGCCTGGGACGTATAAAGGCAGAAACGCAAACTTTACAGGTGAAGGGTTCGCGAATCAAAAATTCATCGTAAAAGCTCAAACAAGAGAGAATTACAAAAAATGGGTGCAGGAAACAAAGGAATCTGCACCAAAACTGACGCAAGAAAAATACAATGAGTTGATGAAAATGAAATTATTCACTGAAAAACTCACATTCTCATCAACACACCTTGAATGGGTCGATCATGCAAAACAAGCAGATTATGCGGTCAAAGTCCGCAAAGGATTGGACCCCTCAAAAGATAAACATAACCACAATGACTCACATGAATCACATTAGTAAGGAAGGGGGAAGAGACTATGAAATGGGATGAGTTCTTTGTCACTGGAGATCCATTCATTTATGCTGCCGATGTTTCCATTGTTTTGACAACAATCGCGATCGTATTTGTTCTGACTTATTACAAAAAGTGGAAATGGTTGTGGAGCGAATGGCTTACTACTGTTGATCATAAAAAAATCGGCATCATGTACATCATTGCAGCTGTCTTGATGCTGTTCCGCGGAGGGGTCGACGCCCTGCTCATGCGTGCGCAAATAACCGCTCCAGGTTCAGAAATCCTCAAATCACAGCATTATAATGAAATCTTCACGACACATGGTACGATCATGATCATCTTCATGGCTATGCCGTTCTTAATCGGTTTGATTAACTTTGTCGTTCCACTTCAAATCGGGGCGAGAGACGTAGCTTATCCGTACTTAAATGCCGTGAGTTTCTGGACGTTCTTCTTCGGTGCTATGCTCTTCAATATTTCTTTTGTGATAGGTGGTTCACCTTCAGCAGGCTGGACAAGTTATGTACCATTAGCCGGAGATGAACTGAATCCCGAACCAGGTCAGAATTATTACCTGCTTGGCTTACAAATTTCAGGGATTGGGACTTTGCTTACCGGAATCAACTTCCTTGTTACGATATTGAAAATGCGTGCTCCGGGTATGAATTTGATGAGGATGCCGATGTTCACATGGTCAACCTTGATCACGATGCTTTTGATTATCTTTGCGTTTCCGGTGCTAACCGTAGCCCTTGCCTTGATGACCTTTGACCGCTTGTTTGGTAGTCATTTCTTTACTCTAGCTGACGGCGGGATTCCGATGCTTTGGGCGAACCTCTTTTGGATTTGGGGACATCCTGAAGTATATATTGTCATTTTACCGGCATTCGGCATTTTTTCAGAAATCATCAGTACTTTTGCACGTAAAACGTTATTCGGATATAAAGCGATGGTCTGGTCGATGGTTTCTATTGCAGGCTTAAGCTTTATTGTGTGGGTGCACCATTTCTTTACGATGGGGGCAAATGCCGTTGTCAACTCGTTCTTCTCGATTACGACAATGGCGATTGCAATTCCAACCGGGGTGAAGATCTTCAACTGGCTGTTCACTCTTTATAAAGGTCGGATAAAAATAACGTCAGCTATGTTATGGTCGCTTGCCTTCATTCCGAACTTCACGATTGGTGGAGTGACAGGGGTCATGCTCGCGATGGCTGCAGCTGACTATCAGTATCACAACACGTATTTCCTGGTTGCCCATTTCCATTATGTATTGATTTCCGGAACTGTATTTGCTTGTTTTGCAGGCTTGTACTTCTGGTATCCGAAAATGTTCGGTCACAAGCTGCACGAGCGTATTGGTAAATGGAGCTTCTGGTTATTCATGATCGGATTCAATGTCTGCTTCTTCCCAATGTATTTTCTGGGCTTGAATGGGATGCCGAGACGGATTTTCACATACGAATGGGCAGATGGATGGTTCGACTTGAATATGGTGGCGACAACCGGAGCGATTGGTATGGCGATCGGATTTGTCTTGCTCGTCTATAACATTTACTGGAGTTTCCGTTATGCAGAACGTGAAACGATGGGAGACCCATGGGATGGCAGGACGCTGGAATGGTCGACACCTACACCTGTGCCGTTCTATAACTTTGCTAAAATACCTGAGGTCACTGGACTAGATGCTTATTCGAGAATGAAACGGGATCCTGTTAAAGATATCAAGAAAGATTACAAGCCAATCCATATGCCAAGCTACTCCGGAAAACCGATTATCATGTCAATAGCCTTATTCATAAGCGGTTTCGGCCTTGTATTCGAATGGTGGTGGATGGCGATAGCAGGTCTGATCGGTGTACTAGCCATGCTTGTCCTACGGTCGTTCGATTATGATGATGGTTATTATGTGTCCGTTGAAGAAATTGAAAGAATTGAAAATTCCATTGAATAGAGGAGGCGTGAAAGATGGAATATGTGCAATCTGAAAACGGCAAGCACGAAGCTCCTGACACGCCGTTAGAATATCAATCTGAGACAGGACGGTTGAACATCCTAGGGTTCTGGGTCTTCCTTGGAGCAGAGATTGCTCTGTTTGCAACCCTTTTTGCTTCGTATCTCGTTTTAATAGGACGTTATGCGGATGGACCTACGCCTGGAGAGTTATTTGAAGTAAAAGGTGTTTTGATTGAAACATTCTTGCTCTTAACATCAAGCTTCACTTGTGGTTTGGCAGTTCATGAGATGCGGCGTAACAGCTTAAAAGGCTTGATCGTCTGGCTGGGCATCACATTATTATTGGGATTAGGATTCCTGGGCTTTGAAATCTATGAGTTCGTTCATTACATCCATGAAGGGGCTAGCTTGACGACAAGTGCTTATTGGTCCGGGTTCTTTGTTCTTGTTGGAACACATGGGGCTCACGTTACAATGGGAATCGCCTGGATGATATTGATCATCATCCAACTGGTCCAAAGAGGATTGACAAAACATACTACTCGAAAAGTATTTGTTGCCAGTTTGTATTGGCACTTCCTAGACGTCGTATGGATCTTTATCTTTACTGCTGTTTATCTGTATGGGATGGTGATGCACCATGGCTAAAAAAAGTTCACACTTTCCATGGCAGCATTTAATCGGGTTTTTATTATCCATCATTTTGACCTTGGCCGCTTTATGGGTTGGTTTGTATTCTGGATTTTCGATGACGGTAATCATCGCAATCATTGTGACCTTGGCGGTTTTCCAAGCGGTCATCCAACTCTTTATGTTCATGCATATGACAGAAAGCAGTAACGGAAAGGATCAGACCCATATGATGGTCCATTCAGCATTTATCGCAGTTATTCTCGTAGTAGGAACGTTATTCGTATTATCATACGGATTCCATTAAGCATATAAAGAGCGTGCTGACGGCATGTCAGCACGCATTTTTAAGCTCTGTTAAGTTTTTAAAGCGAATTTCATAGAGAAAATACTTTAAGCGAAATTTGATTTGCGACATTCCTGCGGGAAAAGCGAGCCAAGTGAGATCCCGCAGCGAATTAAGGATCTTCGACTAACACCTGAGCGAGGAGGCTTGCGGAAGTAGGTGAATGCAAAGAAGTGATGTCTAGCTCAGTGACCAGTCACTTGGATCACTTCAAGCTTCCTGCGGCGACCACAGCTTCCTCGTCAGCTTTCCAGTGACCTTCGTGCCTAACCGGGTCGCTTCCGCTTTTCTTGAGCCCTCGGAAAGGGAGTGAATTTCGCAGTAATTTATAATACCGAATAAAAGATAATTTAAATTTTCTTCGCTTTGTTAAATGCGTGTCCAGTGAAGATCATGAATGCAGCGACATGTGCGAAAATGACATTCGCTACGAAAATCGATCCTAAGATGATATGTGTCAGCATGCTCAAGTCAAATGATAAATACAAAATGACATACAGCCACATGCATAGGATGAATGGGATTTGCAAGATCGCAAGCTTTTTCCGGTCCTGCCACAAAAAGAGCGGCGTCGCACTTGCTACGAGTAAATAAACTAAGAATACGTCCATAATGGAACGCCTCCCTTCTCAAACCGATTGTTAACGCTTACAAAAGAATTTTTTTCAAATAAGTAAGTCCGGTACATTGTGACAACTTTAAATCCAATTTGTGAACGATTTGTTACAGATAGTATAACACGATAATAATTATTTGTGATAATTATTTGAACAATCGGGCGAGTGTTTTGAATTCGTTCTATTATTTAGCAGAAAACCAGTTGTAAGATACTCAACAAGAATTTTTAAGACAGTGTAATATACCTGAGAAAATGTTCATACGGACACTCGAGGGCCAAAAAACAGTTGGAGTTGTCCTATAGATGCTTCATACGGATAAACGGAACCCAGCCATCAGTCTTCAGTCCAGAAAACCTTTCAAAACAACAGCATGATTGTGCTTTTGATCCTTGGCAGCATACAATAGGGTCACTTTTCCGTCTTTTATGAATGACCTTATTTTTTCTGCAGCTTTTTGTTTTTCTTCATCATTATCCAATTCGCTTTCATATCTTTCCTTGAATTCCTTGAAACGATCAGGGTCATGTCCGAACCATTTACGCAACTCCGGACTTGGAGCTACCTCCTTCAACCATTCATCTAAAGCTGCCTCTTCCTTAGAAACCCCTCTTGGCCAGATGCGATCAACCAAGATCCGTTTTCCGTCATTTTCTGATTTGGATTCATAGATTCGCTTCAATTGAATAGCCAATTTCATAACCTCCGTCCAATAATGATCCATATTAATTTTCCTTTTTTCAACGTTCCTTAAACACACCCTTTAACCTTAGGCAATCACCCAAAAAGACTTTGTTGCATATAATAACAGAGGCAATCCGAAATCATGGAAGGGAGTGCTTGACTTGTCAGGTAAGATCACAAACTATTTTGCAGGCGGGAATACCGCTAGAGGATTTTACAGTCTATATGAATCATGCTTGGAAGGACTAGACCGTTTGTTCATTTTGAAAGGCGGCCCTGGTACAGGAAAATCATCACTGATGAAAGCGATCGGACATGAATGGAACGATAGAGGCTATGATATAGAATTTCTTCACTGTTCATCCGATAATGAGTCGATTGATGGCGTAATCATTACAGCCTTGAAAGTCGGAATCGTAGACGGTACGGCACCGCATGTCCTTGAACCGAAATTCCCTGGGGCAGTGGAGGAATATGTGAATTTAGGATCCGCATGGGATTCAAATATACTCGCATTTGACCGGGAAGAAATCAAAAAGCTCGGTACCCGTATTTCTGATGCTTTTAATGAAGCGTATGCTTATTTTGCAGAAGCGTTGGAAGTACATGATGAATGGGAAAAAATCTATATCGAAAATATGGATTTTGCAAAAGCCGATCAACTGACAATTGAATTAATTGAAGAATTCTTTGCAGGTAAATCATTGCATAAAGGCTCGAAGGTAGTACATCGTTTCTTAGGGGCGGCGACGCCAAAAGGAGCAGTGGATTTTGTTCCTAATCTGACAGAGGGTGTGTATAAGAGGTATTTTATTAAAGGCAGACCAGGATCAGGGAAATCGACGCTGCTGAAAAAGATCGCCGTAACAGCAGAAGATAAAGGATTTGATGTTGAAATTTATCATTGTGGATTCGATCCGAACAGCCTTGATATGGTCATCATACGGGAGCTCGGTATTGCGATTTTTGATAGTACAGCACCCCATGAATATTTTCCGGATCGTGAAAATGATGAGATCGTCGATATGTATAAAAGAACGATCACACCAGGAACGGATGAAAAATATGCAGTGGAACTATTGGATATAACCGAACGCTATGCTTCAAATATGAAAAGTGCTATTCAATGCCTTGCAGAGGCGAAGGGATATCATGATGAATTGGAAAGTTACTATATCAAAGCAATGGATTACGATAAAGTGGAAGAACTGAAAAATGAAATTGAGCAGGAAATCAAACGGTTGTCTATGGTCGGCCAGACAACATGAGCATGAAATGAGGACAGATGCAGCCAAAGCGTCTGTCTTCATTTTTGCTCATTCTATTTTCTCTATCAAATAGGCGTGTACCGTTACGTTTTTAATAGATTCTCATAATCTAGTAAAAACCTAACAAATTTGATAGAGGTGAAAGCATGTTTGGTTATTCCATGGTTCAAACCATAAGAACGTATGCGCATAAAATCGATCAACCACTGCGAGAACAAATGCTTTACATGTACAGGCCGTTTACTTGGATTCCGTGCTTTATGCATAATTCCGTTGAACGGTTCATTAAGAAAATGAAGAAAGTTTCAGTCGTCATCGAGTTCCAGAAGGACGGATTTGAGAATGGGTGCAATGAACTCCTCCGGTTTTCAAAAAGCCATACACGATGCCGGATGAGAAAGACCTTCTCATTCGTATCCTGCTGCAGTATCGATGCTACTCCTGCCATGCTCGAAGATATCCTTAGTAAATGCTCCCATATTAAAAAAATTTTTCTGAATCGAGAAGTACAAGCCTTGTTAGATGTTGCTACGCCGTCAGTGAATGCTGAAAATATCATTCGGAACAATACGACTTTATCCGGAAAAGACGTTACCATTGCAGTGATCGACACTGGTATCCACCCTCATGAAGACCTTGATGGTAGAATTGTAGACTTTGTTGATTTCGTAGATCAGCGAATAGAACCATATGATGACAATGGTCACGGAACTCATTGTGCAGGTGATGCGGCCGGGAACGGAACAGCTTCAAATGGAAAATATAGAGGACCTGCTTATGAGGCAAACCTGATTGGGATAAAGGTGTTGAATAAAATGGGGTCCGGTACACTGGAATCAATCATGCAAGGTATCGATTGGTGTCTCCAGTACAATAAGGATCATCCAGATAAAAAAATAGATGTCATCAGCATGTCCCTTGGAGCAGCTGCTCAAAAGTATGAACATGAAGATAAAGATCCGATGGTGCAAAGTGTCGAAAAAGCTTGGGAAAATGGAATCGTCGTTTGTGTAGCCGCAGGGAATAGCGGTCCGAATGCCCAAACGATTTCAAGTCCAGGGGTTAGCGATCGTGTGATTACTGTCGGGGCTTCGGATGACTTTAACACAGTAGACAAATCGGATGATGACGTTGCTAGTTTTTCAAGTAGAGGTCCGACGGTTTATGGAGTGGAAAAGCCCGATATACTAGCTCCTGGAGTCAATATCATCTCTCTCCGTTCCCCGAATTCCTACATCGATAAGCTGCAAAAGTCGAGCCGGGTCGATGGTGACTATTTCGTCATGTCGGGCACATCAATGGCAACACCGATCTGTGCAGGTGTCGTTGCATTGATGCTGCAGCACAATCCGAATGCTACCCCAGATCAGATCAAGGAGAAGCTTTTGGAAGGAGCAGACCAAAGAGAAGGACTTGATCCGAACATCTATGGCCGTGGCTTCATCAATGCTGAAAAATCAATACCTGAATAACTACCGTTCGATATATAATGAACTGTGAGTGATACTTCATTCACAGTTTTTTGTGAGGTGACGAACGGAGGAGAATGTATGAGGGTAGAACGCTTGATGGACACAGAAATTGAACGGTTTGTGCATTTTTGTAAAGAATGGAGAAGTGCTGTAGACGAATCTTTTTTAAATGATGAAGATTTGAAATCATTTCGTAAAGATGAAGAGAATCCCACTTATCTATTAAAGGATGGAGAGGAAGTGATCGGCGCAGCATCCTTGATGATGGATGATTATTTCAGAAGAGGGAAGCGAGGACGATTTCGTATTTTCCATTCTGAGATTGAGAGTTTTAAGGCTTATCAGTTACTCCTGGAGGCAATTTTGCCGCATACAAACATGATCGACCGCTTCTTCCTTTTCGTACGTGGTGAAAGCCGGTTCCAACGAGATGTATTTAAGGAACTGGGATTTGATATCGAGCGTTATTCATTCGTTTTAGACCGAACAGATTCTCCTGTCGGTAAAGTCAGATTCCCAGAGGGTTATCAGTTGAGAACCTTCCAATTCGAGAGAGATGAAGAAGCGTGGTGTGAAGTCCGCAATGATGCCTTCGCCACTCTTGCAGGTTCAGAGACTCCTGTCCTCCCAGAGGAAGTCAAAAAAATGCGGGATGAAGAAGGTTATATAGAGGGTGGTATTAAGGTTTTGTTCGATGAGCACACCCCCGTCGGACTTGTGCGGACAACAAGAGAAGTCCATAAAGGAGAAGAGCACCTTTTCATCCATTTAATCGCAGTCAAAAAATCTTATCATAGAAAAGGGTTAGGGCGTAACTTGCTGAGAGCAGGGTTGGAATTCGGCAAAGGGGCCGGCTTGACGAAGGCATTGATCACCGTAAATGCTGAGAACGAAAAGGCGGTCCACCTTTATCTGTCTGAAGGCTTTAGACAATACGAAACGATGGTCTGTTATAACTATGCAATAAAGGAAAAAGATGATGCGCATGGCTGATAGGTATCCATATTGATAAAGTCTTTCTAAAAAGCTGATCCATTAAAATCGGCTTTTTCTTTTATCCCTCTTTTTCGCTCCTCTTCCCTAAATTTTGCTTCCTTCCTCTTTTATATGTCAAAAGTCCCGATCGTTAAATCGAGCAAAACTCCTTTCTTTCCACTTTATGGATGTAACCTTCGTAGGAATAATTTCTAAATAGTCCCAATTATTAGAAAACAAGAAGGAAATTGTCAATAATTGTGTAATTTTCGCTTTGAGACTAAAACTAAAGGAGTGAAAATATTTGCGACGGTTAAAACGGAAGCGCAAGCTTTTCGCATTACTGTTCAGCTTTTTACTTATTTTCTCTATGTTCGCGCCACAATCTACATACGCAGAAACAGCATCAGACAATTCAGCCACCGTAGATCATGACATCCTAGAGAAGGAACGGGAAGCGGAGTATCAAGATAAGTCGAAAGACACCTCTAAGGAGGAAAAATCGTCTGATCCAGGAAAAGAAGGTGGGGTTGAATTAGTCTCATTGATGGAAGGACTCGGATGGGAACCTCCATCTTTATCTGACCAATCTCCACAGGCTGAAACAAAACCTGACAAGGTTGAAGCAGATATCCTCAACCAACTGGAAAAGAAAGAAAAAGTTGACGTCATCATCAGGATGAAAGAGCGACCCGAAATCGAAGCGATTTTTCCCCAAGTCAAAGCAAAGAAATCAAAGGCAGAGAAAGTAAAGCTGCTTAAAACACACCTCGAAGAAAAAGCAAAAGCCTCTCAAAAAGCACTCGATAAAGCAATGAACTCACTCGAACAAAAGGGAAAAGCAAAAAAGCATAAGAGCTTCTGGATCATCAATGCGATGTCAGCAACAGTATCTAAGGAAGCTTTAAAGGAATTACAAAAAAGAGATGACATTGAGCGGATCACGTTGGATCGTGTTCTTAAAGTGCCAGAAATCCAACAGGAAGAAAATCCCCCTAAACTACCTCAATGGGGTATTGAAAAAGTCAAAGCAACGAAAGTCTGGGGCGATTATGGTCTCAAAGGTGAAGGTGTCGTTGTCGGAATCATGGACACTGGGGTCGACGGGACCCATGAAGCATTGAAAAATAATTACCGCGGCCGTGACGGCGATCACTCGGACTCCTGGATCGATGTATCAGGGAGTGGCTATAGCACCCCGACTGATGGGCATGGGCACGGTACTCACGTTGCTGGTTCTGCAGTGGGCGGCGGTGCAGGTGAAGCGGTAGGTGTTGCACCGGAAGCAGAATGGATCGCAGCGAAAATCTTTTCAGATGGCGGTTCTGCCACAGTCTCAGGAATCCATGCCGCTTTCGAATGGTTCATGGCACCAGGTGGAGATCCTTCAAAAGCTCCGGATGTCGTGAACAACTCATGGGGAAATTCAAATACCTACAGTATGGAGTTTTATGAAGATGTAGAAGCCTGGGTTTCTGCAGGCATCTTTCCTATGTTTGCGGCAGGAAACGATGGACCAGGTTCCCAAACGATCGGGGCTCCAGGAAGTTTCCCGCAGTCGTTTGCGATCGGAGCAACAGATGTTAATGACCAGATTGCATACTTCTCCAGCCGTGGGCCGGTTTTTTGGGAAGATGAGAATGGAAATCAAATCCGCCTGTTGAAGCCGGATGTAGCAGCACCAGGGCATCATATCTATTCTGCCTGGCCGACAGCTAAGGGGGAAGGCAAATACAATACGATCAGCGGTACATCAATGGCGACCCCACATGTAACAGGGGCAGTTGCATTATTGCTCCAGGCAAATCCTGATTTGACAGTCGATGAAATAAAAGAAATGCTTCGTGACACAGCAAGAGTGGAACCGTTCATGGGTGCACTCCCCAATGACGTTTATGGTCATGGTATCGTGGACATTTATCAGGCCGTAACAGAGACTGCATTTGCCGGAGAGTTAAAAGGAACATTGAAAAATGTAGACGGAGAACCGATCACCGGGACGATCCAGTTTGACAATGGGGTGTCCTATGAAATTGCTGAAGACGGTGTCATCGAATTGAAGATAAGAGAAGGCAGCCATGAGGTCGTCATCAAGTCCTTCGGATATGAAGACCAAACCATAACCATCGATATCCAGAAAGACGAAGTGACGGATGTCGAGTGGGTGCTAGAACGTGCTACATCCTATGCTCTCGAAGGGAAAGTTGCCGAAAAAGACAGTGGTGATGCAGTGCCTTTCGCTTATATCCGTGTAGTGGATACACCATTAGAGCCTGCACGAACCGATGAACAAGGGAACTTTGCATTAGGACAAATACCAGTCGGTACTTATGAGCTTCAGGTATCCGGTGAAGGGATTGCCGGCACGTCAATGGAAGTGACTATCGATGCCGATCAGAACATCCAGATTGAAGTTGGAGCTTCCGAATCCAGTTCAAAGCCTGGCTGGAATACGGCAAACAATAATAATGGCCGTAACGCAGTATCCCCATCCTCGATTGATATAAACAAATTGGATCTAGGTTGGGAATATGAATTGGGCTCAAAAGGAGAAATTTTATTTTCGACTCCTGCTGTTGCCGATCAAAGTGTTGTCCTGACGACAGATCGTGGTTGGGTCGTAAATCTCGATACAGAGACAGGTGAAGAAAATTGGAGTATCCGTTTAGGTGCGACGAACCGGTCAACCCCAACGATTAAGGATGGAGTCGTCTATTTATCCGGTGGGCAAGATGGGCGGATCTATGCGCTTAATCTCTCAAACGGTAATATTTTATGGAACTACCAAACTGACTCCGTAACAGTCTATGAATCACCAATCTATCATGATGGAAAGCTTTTTGTAGGATCAGGTTTGGATGAAAATGCACATGTGACAGCGTTGAATGCAGAAACAGGTGAAAAGATCTGGAGCACCCCTCTAGGCGCACCAACATTCTTTGGCGGCAGTTTAGGTGACGGCAAGCTCTATGTCGGCAGTTACGACAACATGACCATCCGGGCTCTAGATATTGCTGATGGCTCGGAAGTTTGGAGCAAAACCCTCACGAATGAAGGCGTTGCTGCTCGTACAGTTTATGTAGGTGGAGAGTTGTATGTGGTCGGTACCAATTTCAATGCCGAAACAGGTACACTATATAAGCTTGATCCAGATAGCGGCGAAGAAATATGGAAGGTAGAAGGAGTCGGTGACACACAAGCGGGATCCCCAGTCGTCTATGAAGATCTTGTTGTGATGACATCAGCCGCTCAACCGATTTTAAGAGCTTTTGATCGGGAAACAGGAGAACTCGTCTGGACGAATCGGGCAGTCGGTTCAGCCTTGCACAATGGATCAGTCACATCAAATGGAATCCTCTTTGTTGCAGGGACAAGTGGAACCTTTTATGCGCTGGATGTCTACACGGGTAAAAGGTTAAAAGAATTCCCGCTCCCAGACTACAGCACTTCTGGACTTCCGGTCTTACCAGGAAAGGTTCTTGTTCCATATCGTAAAGGGATCCAAAGCTATCAATCTCCTGGTGTATTGATGGGTACCATGAAGGATGGAGCTGGACAACCGGTAAAAGGGAAGGTCTCTGTACTGGAAACAGGCGTTGAAGTCGAAGCAGATGAAAATGGTCATTTCACGTTAGAACATCGACCTGGTGAATATACCGTCAAGGTTGCACAATACGGGAAACAGCAGGTGGAGGAAAACATCCGTTTTGTTTCAGGTTATGAAAGGACGAAGGATTATGTATTAGAAGCTGCCGAAGCTGGTTTGCTGCAAATCCAGGTGAAAGATCAGCGCAGCCATGAGGGCCTTTCAGGTGTTGATGTGAAGTTGAAAGATACATTTGTCGAAGGAACGACGAATGAAGAGGGATCATATACAGATGAAGCGGTATTTGAAGGAAAATATGAATTGGTCCTATCGTTGAACGGTTACGTACAACAAAAACAGATGATCACTATTACACCAGGGGAAGAAACAGTCATCAAGGTTGAATTGCAACCGATCGACATAGCTGTACTCAACGATTGGAATTCTGAAGTTACGAAACTTCTGAATGTCAATGGATACACAGCAGAAGAACGTGACTGGGATATCATTGAGGATATCGAACGCTATCAGATCGTTTATCTGAACGGAGCTTATGGTTCCGGTGGAGAACAGCCTGATGCAGCGACCTTCGATTCCTTAGTACAAGCTGCTGAAGAGCATGATGTCAATTTGATTTTTGCTGACCAATGGGGTTCGAGCTATGGTTCGATCGAACATTTGCACGAGTATTATGGCGATCCGAAAGAATTCGATCATCAATATGATGGTGGTGCTGTAAGACTCGAAGTAGATGTTGAACACCCGATTTTCGAAGGGTATGAAGTTGGTGACAGACTGACACTCTTTGAGCGGACCGGGGATCTTACATGGTTCAATCAGTACTCTGGACGCCATCTCGGATCAATTGGAAATACGTCATTAGGGTTTGTCGGTTCAGGGGTCGCGTATAAAGCGGTATCAGAAGACAGTGCACATCTCCTTCTTTCGAGCCACGGTGGAGCACCTTGGATTTCACCTTTACAAGGGTGGTTAGGAGCACAACAACAAATCCTATTCAACGGAATTGATTTCTTGAACGAAGCGGAATATGGCAGTGTATCGGGAACTGTCGTGAATGTTGATGGTGAGCCTGTTGAAGCTCAAATTGAGATCTCTGAAACCGGTGTGAAAACACAAGCGGTTCTTGGAGAAGGTTCTGGAGCGAATGCAGATTACGAATTATTCCATGATCCAGGAACGTATACGATGGAAATCCGCGCACTCGGTTATGAAACGCAAACACAGGAAGTTACGTTCACCCATGGAGAGCCCGCAGAGGTATTCATTACACTTGGGGCCTCGAATGGTGGTTCGATCACAGGACTTGTAACAGATTCGAATACACAACAGGTAGTGAAAGAAGCACAGGTTACAGTAACGAATGAAGCTGGTGATGTCGTAGCGGAAACGACAACTGGCACGAACGGACGATATGAAGTTTAGAGTTGGAAGACATCGTCTATACATTGACCATCGAAAAAGAAGGGTACATCAAGCATACGAAACAGGTCGATATGGCAAGGTTTGAAGGGGAGTTGAATGTTGCATTGGCTCCAGTACCTGAAATTGCTGTCATAGGTGATTACTGGTCAGCTGAACGAAACTTTGCTTCTGTATTCAATGAAATGGGAGTGGAAGTAACAGAAATAGCAGAAAGCGATGCTGCTGAACAAATCGGAAACTATGATGTCGTATTCTTTAACGATGGCGATTTCAATAAATCCGAATTCGACGCAATGATGAAAGCTGCAGATGAACATGAAACAAGTGTGATCTTCGGAGAACATTATTGGAGCGGATCTGGCATCGACCAACTTGTCGACCTAAGAGGTGATCCTGAAACAAGAGAGACCTTTAGTGGATCGACACTTGCAGCTGGATACCAGGTGACGCAAGAGCATCCAATTTTCAATGGCGCAAACGTAGGGGACTTTATTGAACTCCTCACGCCAGATGCAAGCGATATCGGTGCTTTTGATGGGTATAGCGGCTATCCTCTAGCAACCATCAAACATGAAGGAGATTCTGAACCATACGGTACCGGTCTTGCTTATAAACCAAGGACTTCAGGCAGTATGGAAGTACTGATGGCTGGACACGGGTTCTACTTCTCACATGACGCAGACGACTATACACCTGTAGCGAAAGAACTGCTTGTAAATACTGTATTATGGGCAGCAGAGGCGCAATACTCAACCATCAGTGGAACCATCACGGACGAGGCAGGGAATCCATTAGATGCTGAAGTAAAAGTCGACGGAATGGATTTCTCTGATAAGACGAACCCTGAGGATGGCACATTCTCAATTGCGATACTGGATGGTGAATATGAGATAGAAATTCAATCCTTTGGTTATGAGACCGAGACTATGACAGTCGATGTTTCTGAAAACAGCGAACCCTTGACGGTTGAAATGGATGTAAGAGGTGATGTCGGATCAATTTCCGGTGTCATCGAAAATGAAAAGGATGGAAATGCAGTTGAAGGCGCGACGATTGATGTTCTGGACGTTCCTCGAGAAACCACGACAAATACACAAGGACAATATTCAATCGAACGTCTTGAACCGGGAACGTATACGTTACGTGTAGAAAAAGACGGCTATGTACGTCAGAATATCGAGGTGGAAATCACAGACAGTGAAGAGGTCACACTGCCGATTGAATTGAAACCATCTCCAACTGTCGGTGTAATCGTCGATATTACTGCTTCGGGATATACAACATTGAAAGAGTATCTTGAAGAGCGCGGATACATTGTCGAATACATCGGTTATGAAGATACAGACCTTTTGGCTGAAATGGATCTCGTGTTCGCGAACTCAGATTACACTGGAAGTCAAGTGCCATCTGAAACAGAGTTCAAAGCCTTCCTGAAAGCATTGGATGAAACGAAGACATCCGTCATTTGGACAGGACAGGATGGCGGAAGAGGATCGATCAGGTACCTGAAGGATTATCTGAATGATCCGACCACTGTTTTTGGAGGTAGTGAAGAAGGTTCACAGGGAATCGTCGTTGAAGAACACCCGCTTACAGAAGGATTAGACTTGAACGAAACCTTCGACATCCCAGCACGTTTTGATTACTACTATGGCTTTGATGGATACTCCGGCCATACAGCAGTTGAATTCAAGAATGACAACACGGGTGACCAAGGCAGTATGGTCGCGTATAAAGGACGGACCAATAATTCTGTCGAGATTTTACTAGGAAATATGACAATCAGCCATGTATTCAACCCGGATCAATACTTCGATCCAGTCCGTGAAAAGATTTTGGAAAACGCACTCCTCTGGGCACTTGATAACGAAGAAGCCCTTGTTGGAGAACTCCATGGTCAAGTGGTCAATGATCAAGGAATGGCTGTAAAAGCGACGGTAGAAATTGCAGAGAATGGGAAAACAATTGAAACCGATTCAGAAGGAAATTTCTACGCAGGGCTTGAAGAAGGCAGCTACGAATTGACCATGAATGCATTTGGACATGAAGAAAAAACATTCACTGTAAACATTTCTAACGGAGATACTTTGGAGGAAACGTTTGAACTTACGGCAGAAAATGCAGGAGTCGTGAATGGAATCGTTAAGGATGGAGAAACAGGCGATCCTATAGCAGATGCTTCTGTTTCATTCTTAGGAACTCCAATCGAGGCTTCCACAGATGAAAATGGTGAATTCAGCGTATCGGTTCCTGAAGGGGAGTATGATATTAAAGTATTGGCTTCAGGATACGGTGCCAATACACAATCAAACGTTCAAGTAGTTGCAGGAGAAGAAGTCGATTTGACCTTCTCGATGCAGACATCTCAAAAACTTGCGGTCATCGGCTATAGTCCGAACGAAGCAAGATTGGTTCCATTCCTTGAATCGAATGGGTATGATGTCGATTTCTATCAAAGGGATGATTATGAATCCCTACAGCAAGCACTTGCGGATTATCAATTGGTCATCTATAACGATAAGGATTATTCGATGACCAATGATCAGTTCAGAGCATTCGTGGAAGAAGCGAATGAGCTTGAAGTTAGCATGATCTTTGTCAGCCAGTATGGCGGCGGAACGATCAAGAGTCTTGCTGATGCTTATGGAGATCCGGAAAGTGTCAGATCTTCATTCGAGAGCCAGTCGATCAATGTTAAAGTCGATCAGCTGCATCCGATTTTCAGTGGTTTTGAAGTTGGAGATGAAATCGAAATTTTGAACAATGGAAACAGCAATCAGCAGTATTCCGTTTATGAGAACTTCTCAGGAACAACAATCGGTTCTTTAACGCATGATGAAGAAGGTGTACTTGGTGAAGGAATCGGCATCAAGTATCCGACTGCCAACAACGTGCATGTCCTTTTATCCGGACTACAAGCTGGCGGATACGGTTCACCAGAAAGTCGCTGGACAGATGAAGCAAAACAAATCTACTTGAATGCGATTGATTTTGCGACAACAGCAAGTCTTGGTGAAATCAAGGGTACGGTTACCGATGCAGACGGAAATCCAATTGCAAACGCAAAAGTTGCAATTCCACCAGAAGGAATCGAAGTAACGACTACTGACGATGGATCTTACAGATTAGGTGTCGGTGTCGGTCATTACGAAGTGAAGGTTCAGGCACGAGGATTTGTCGAACAGGTCAAGGAAGCTGATGTAGCCGAGCTTGGAGATTCGGTCACGTTGAATTTCACAATGGAGGCAATCGAAGGCGTGTCGTTATCCGGACATATCATCAATGCTGAAACGGAAGATGGTATTGAAGGAGTCCAATTGACACTAACGCCAGAGGACCCAGCTGGATTTGTGGAAGAAACGACAACCGATGTCTCAGGAGGCTACTCATTCGAAAATCTTCTTCCGGGGAATTATGAGCTGAAGATGGAGGTTGGCGGTTACTTGCCATCAACAGAAATCATTACAGTTGGCGAAGAAGATGTTGAGGCGAATCTAACGATGAACGCTTATCAAGTAGCTGTTCTCGGAGATGTGAATGATGCGGTAGTCAATTTCTTGAATGATCAAGAAGTCTACGCAGAGTCTAGAGATTGGAATCTTCTTGGACAAGTAGAAGATTACAGCCTCATACTCGTCAATACGAAAGAAGGTACATCAGAACAAGTAGAACAATTGATTGAAGAAACAGATGAAAAACAAGTCAGCGTCGTGTTTGTTGGAACTTGGGGTGTCGGAGAAGGTTCGATCCAACTCCTTGAAGCAGCAGAAGGATATCCTCAAAAAGACCAGCATGGTTATGATGAGGGAGCAGTATACATCCAACCGGTGAAAGACCACCCATTATTTGAAGGTCTTGTGGATGAAGGAAATGAAGATACACCGATCAAAGTACATGCAGCCAAGAGTCCATTTTCCACGTTCAAAGATTATCCAGGCATGACATTGGCGAAATTGTTGGTAGATGAAACTGAAAAAGGATCCTCAATCGCGTATGAATTCAGAAGCGAAAGTCACATGCATTTACTGCTATCTTCCTTTGCTGTGACGAACATCATCGGTCCTGAATATGGTTGGACTGAAGAAGGGAAACAACTCTTCACCAACTCTCTGAAATGGGCGATGGATGCTGAACAACAAGCACCAAACGCCCCAGAATGGGATGATGAAGAATTGAAATTCAAGCATGAACCGGTGATCGTGACTGGAAAAGCTGATCCAGGTACAACGGTCCATGTATATGCGGAGAGAGGAAATGCTCGTAATGAACTTGGTTCAGTTCAAACGAAGCCTGATGGTACATTCGAAATCGAGTTGGAGATCGGAAACGGCAGCTATTTCCTTCGTGCTGAGGCTGAGAACTTTGCTGGGACCGCAGAGTCTGAAAATCGACTTCATGTCATCGTGGCAGGTAAACCGGATACCCAGCCTGAAGCAGAGGCAACAGTGAAAGATGGGTATGTTCAATTGACCTGGAAAGCCCAAGATGCAGAACGGTATGTTATCGAGCGAAATGGAGAACAGATTTCAGAAGTGAAAGAAGTTAGCTTTACGGACGAAACTGTTGAACCAGGCCAAGAATACACTTATCAGATCATTGCAATAATGGGAGATGGCGAAAAGATTTCCTATGATCCACTTACTGTTACAATAAAAGGCCAACAATTGGCTAACTGACTATGCTAGAACGGGGACTGTCCTAAAAGAAAAGTGCCAGGACCTCCAACACAACATTTTAGATCAAAACCCGATTTTCTAAAAATGTTGTTAAGTTCGGAGTGATTCAGACACTTTAGGACAGTCCCGTTCTATTGAATTTTGGATTTGATTCTGTCATCTTATAATGAGATACACATGTTGACGGAGGAAACAGAATGCATTCATCAGAATATGAATTGACGATCGGCAATATCGTTGCCGTTCTCGAGCAACAAGCGATTCCCTATCAATTCGTTGGGGAAACTGCCCTTTTTTTACAAGATGTTCTGTCGGAACCGGTAGAAGTTACTGTAGAAGTGCAGTGGGATCTTCTTGAAATAATTCATGAGACACTTTTACCGTATTCACCGACATCTATTGAGAAGACGAAAGACCAGGGAAGTTTTCATTTCAATATGGAGAAGGTTCCGATAAATGTACAATGCAACTACAATAAAGCCTTAAGGACAGATCCTTACCGAATTCAAATTGAGATGAACGGGCAGCATCTTTGGTGCCAGTCACTTTATGAAATTTTGGATGACCATCGATACGAAGCGTTGATCAACAGCCATTTGTTCGAGTTACAAATGCAGATGACTGAACAGAATCAGGCTGCCTGGAATCAAGACAATTTTCAAGCATTGATCAACCGTCATGGTGAACCTGGTGATGTTGCTGCAAAAATAAAACAGAACCCTGAAGGAAGGCTGAGCACCTCTTTCTATCGCCATATGAAGCCTGTCGAAGGGAAAAGGATTGCCCACCTGATGGGATCGAATGGAATTAAGGCAGTCGCTTTATCATTATTAGGAGCGGATGTCACAGTCGTTGATTTCTCTAAGGAAAATGCAGCTTTTGCAGGGGCAGTTGCTGAACAAGCAGATATCGATATCCACTATGTTGTTTCAGATGTACTTTCTTATACAGATAAGAGGGAAGACCATGCATTTGATTTCGTCTTGATGGAACTGGGGGTGCTCCATTACTACATCAGTCTGGATCCACTTGTCCAGGTGATCAATCGATTACTGAAGCCGGGAGGGACTTTGGTGTTACATGAGTTCCACCCGATTTCCACCAAACTGATCACCTCGAAAGGGAAAAAGCATAAGGTAAGCGGAAACTATTTTGATCCTACGATTGAAAACAGGGAAGTCGCTTTTTCCAAGTATTCTGCTGATGGAGAAAAAGAAATGATGAAAGTGCTGCAGCGGAAATGGACGCTCGGTGAATTGATTACTGCAGTTGCCAAAACTGACCTCATTGTCAAAGTTCTTGATGAGGAACCAAATCAGAAAGTCCACGATATCGGTCTTCCCAAACTGTTTACCCTCGTGGCTCAAAAACCTGAATAAGATTGTAAAGAGGCTGTCCCAAAAGTGTCTGAGTCTCTCCGTGTTGGAGGTGTTTGACACTTTTCTTTTAGGACAGCCCCTTTCGTTCAAAGATAAGAAAATATATAATTTAGCTTTACCAAAGTACATTCGACTGTGGTAGTTTTTTATGAAGACGGTCAGTGGAAGGTTTTTTTGTTTTGTAAATAAAATCTTGTTTTTGTAGATAAATCCTCGTTTTTGTAGGTCATTACAAATTTTTGTAATTCATCTTCTGTTTTTTGTAGATAATCAGAGTTACATATAAGTTGACCAATCATTTTCTATTATTTATGGTTAACCTCTGCATTTTATGAATAAATACCATCCTATAACGCCCTAATTATTCTGTTTTTCTTCCATAATCAGATAAAATTTCGATTTTGGAGAGGGGACGGAGTCTATTGGAAAGGTTTAAGTTTTGGGTGCGATCCTAAAAGCCTCCTAACTTGCGTAGGATCTCAACACAAAATGAGTTCATTTTCGAGACTGCGATGAGAATTCCTAGTAGATTTCCTTGTTTATCGATACTTTTCACTGTGTTGAACACCAGAGCCCTTTTTTACCTAAATTCATGGAAAAACAGTCGCTATTATCACAAATAAGAGCTCTCATGTCCCTTAGGGATCTGTGCTTAGCTATCCGATTCTTTTCTCCAGTTTACGGATTAACCACAAGATGATGAAAGCATGGTAGAGCAACGCTCCGCAAAGAAGGGTTGCTTTCATACTGGTGGAATTCGCGAAAAACACTTCTGCAATCCAGAATGGTGGAAAGACTAACCCTATCCATTTCCATCCAGAGTGGATGAAGAAACCGACAATCGGTGCGGTTACGCTTATACTGATCACTTTTCCTAATGCCAATCCTTCCACTTTATTATCAGCGAATACCGCCATCATGAGGGCTATGATCGGTGCCTCCAATGACAGAATAAGCAAGGCAGCCAACTTCCATAAAGAAATTACCCAGGCGTTCACATATAACAAAAAACCAGCTGTCAAAATGCAGATCACAACAGGAAAGAGAAGTCGGTATAAAATAAAATGTGACTTTGAGACAGGTGTAATGGATAAATAGCTCAGAATTTGTTCGTCCCGTTCATCAAGAATGAGAAACCCACTGAGCATCCCGACTGTAAAAGGTGTTACAAGTAAACAGGTGACCACCATCAATGGGAAATAGGATGCCAACGACACCTGGAAATTGGTCACAACTAGTCTTTCCAAAGGTGGGAAACCAAATTTGAGAAGAGCAGCCAAAATCAAGGGGGCAAACATGGACATAAGAAGGACGAGGTCCCTTTTGATATTCTTCAAATCATAGCTTACCTGCAGCCACATTTTATTCCATTGCATGTTATCCCTTCCTTTTTAAAACGACATTATGATGAAAGCAACGATAGGCATAAGGCAAAAGCAAGATAATCGATAAACAGAGGTATGACAGTGCCGCCAGGGCTTCAGGAATTGAAAGCTGCCTGTCGATCAGCAGCAGTGAGGCATAACTCGGTATGATTTTTATCCAATCCCAATCAACTACTTCAAAAAACAGGAGAATGGGCAAAGCGAAAGGAGTGACATATACAGATGATAAAAGTAAATACTGGTTCAATGTGTTCACCTTCGCACCGATTATAACCCCTAGCAATGTGAAAAACACAGACGTCAACAACACACCTGATAAAAAGAACCAGTCCAACCTGAACCCCAATACGGTGCATTTGATGATCAGCGTTGAGAGAATCGTCAAAAATGCAAGGGACAGAGATTTTGAAAGCAAATACTCGCGAATCGTATATGGGGTGACAAACAAGTTATCCAGTATGTGATCCCCTTTTTCAAGAAGGACGATTCCACCTACAAAAAAAGCCCCCAGAAAGCTTGGATCGGAAAAGATGATAAGTGTGAATAGGGTATCCATCCACTGTTCTGGAATCGTGATCAAAATGAAAATATAGATAAGGGATATGAGTGCATAAGCCGCATAAAAACCATGACGGAACTGATACCGGACATCAAATGTAATAGAGGTTAAAAGCCTCATTGGAGCTGCCTCCCTGTGACTTTGATGAAAATATCCTCAAGTGAGGGTTCCGTCGTATGCATGGAAAGGATCAGGTCACGTTTCAATAAATGAAGGAACTGCTCGTTTTGTTCTAAACCTTTCAGCCGGAGTTCAAGTTTTCTTACCTGATCATCCTCCTGATATTGAATCGATAGGATCTTTTTGTTTTGCAGCTTCAATCGCTCTGGAGAATCGATAAGTTTGAGTTCACCGTCTACGATGAAAGCGACACGATCACAGATTTCTTCAGCGATATGCATGTTGTGAGTGGAGATGATGATCGTTTTTCCTGCATTTTTTTGCTCCAGGAGAAGTTCTTTGATGACCTTCGTATTAACCGGGTCCAGCCCTGCTGTAGGTTCATCCAAGAAAAGAATTTCTGGCTCATGCAATAATGCACGACAGAGATTCAACCGCATTTTCATCCCTTTTGAAAAATGACTGACCCTCGTATTCAGCACGTCTTGTAATCCAAGCCTAGCAAGAAGTTTGTCAGGTTCCTTCACAGGTTTGTCATAAAGCCTGCTGAAATAGGCCAGATTTTCTGAAGCGGTGAATTTACTATAGAAATTTGGTCTTTCAAATGCCACACCAATCGAATTGTAGAGAAGGTTATTTGTGTTATGGAGCTCATTTCCAAACAATTGGACAGAACCCTGATAATCTTTTAAAATTCCGATCAAAACGTTTTGCGTTGTGCTTTTTCCAGCACCAGATGGACCGAGGAATCCGAATATTTCACCTTTAGGAATGGAAAAATTCAGATTTTTAATGGCAGGTTCATGTTTGCCGGGGTATGTGTACGACAAAATATGTACCTCAATCATTTGTCTCTTCCTTCACTAGTCCGTCTGCATAAAGCTCCGCTAACCGTTCAATTGTCACATCAAAAACATCTGTGCCAATTTCTTTTCTGTGAAGGGTCATCAAGAAAAAGGAACGCAAGATGGCGGTTAAGATTTCTGGTCGTACTTCATTCAGATTCCCTTGCTTTCCCCACTTCTCCAAGAATGGCGTCAGGGCAAATACATCGTTTTCAGCGTGTTGCTGTAATTTTTCAGAGGAGAGTTTTTTGGTGAGGCGCAGGAAGTCGTCCCCCTGTAATAGTTGTTGGATTATAGAATTATCACTGATCAAGGTCAATCCACGGATCAAGAAGGTTTTGAAAACTTCTCTCGTCAAAGGCTGGTCAAGAAATTCGTCCTGTAATGTTTTTTTGATTTTTGCCTCTTCTTCTTCAATTACTTCAAAATAAAGCCCTTCTTTGGAAGGGAAGAAGAGGTAGAAGGAGCCCTGAGCAATTCCTACAGCACTTGTGAGGCTGGCGACGTTTGTTTTACGTAAGCCGTTTTGCACGAATGCTTCACGACCTTCTTCGAGCAAGGATTTTCGTATTTTTGCTTTTTCCTTTGTATCAAATCCTTTAGCCAAGGTGATCAGTCCCTCCACAGTCATTGTGAATAAAATTTATTTTTGTTCATGAATATTTTATATTAATATTCACGAAAAAGCAATGTGGAAAAAATGTATCTGAACCCAGCATAAGTTCGGACAGGAAGAGGGGCAAAAAGTGAAAAGCTGTTCGAAAATGGGGCAACTTCGGACAGCAAAAGGTAAAGAGCGAAAGATTATCTGGATCGCCGCAAAAGACAAGTTTCAAGGTGTTTTCACCACTTCTATTGTTTTATAATCATTTTACATGACTGCGAAGTTTGGAAATACCTGTATCTTATAAACCGTTTCGCTTGCCAAACTTATACAAATCGATATGATTAGAAATAAGAATTTTTTCAGAAAGTAAGAATAATCAAGTTATAGTTTTTTAAGATAGGGGGCTTCAACATGGCAGACAACAATCAACATCTAGAGCTTGCTACCTTCGCTGGTGGTTGCTTCTGGTGTATGGTAAAACCGTTCGAGGAAATGCCAGGCATTAAAAAAGTCGTATCCGGCTATACAGGCGGTCATACAGAGAATCCGACATATATGGAAGTGATTACGAACACAACCGGTCATCGTGAGGCGGTGCAAATCACATTTGACCCCGACGTTTTTCCGTATGAAAAACTCCTTACGCTTTACTGGCAGCAAATCGATCCGACAGATCCTGGAGGCCAATTCCATGATCGCGGGGAGTCATATAAAACGGCTATCTATTATCATAATGAACAACAAAAAGAGCTTGCAGAAGCATCAAAGAAAATCCTGGAGCAAAGCGGACGTTTCTCAAAACCGATAGTGACAGATATTCTTCCGGCTTCAACCTTTTATCCTGCAGAAAGCCAACATCAGAAGTATTACAAAAAGAACCCCGATCATTATGACCGCTATTATAAAGGGTCAGGACGAAAAGGCTTCATCGAGGAAACATGGGTGATGGAAAAGGATGACGACAAGCTCCGAAAAGAATTGAATGATATGCAATACAATGTAACGCAGAAAAATGGAACAGAGCCACCGTTCAAAAATGACTACTGGAATAACGAACGGGAAGGGATTTATGTCGATATCGTATCTGGAGAACCATTATTCAGTTCGAAGGACCAATATGATGCGGGGTGTGGTTGGCCAAGCTTTACAAAACCGCTCCAATCGACACGGATCAAAGAAAAGAAAGATTTAAGCCATTTCATGATCCGGACAGAGGTTCGAAGTAAATTCGGTGACTCCCATTTGGGGCATGTATTCAACGATGGCCCAGATGAAAATGGTTTGAGGTATTGTATCAACTCAGCAGCACTTCGTTTCATCCCAAAAGAAGAACTTGAAAATGAAGGCTATGGCGAATACAGACAATTGTTTGATTAAATATGATAAAGGAGGCGGACTAGAATCCACCTCCTTTTTATTTTTTAAATGGTTTTTTAAGGACATAAGCAAAAATCACGACATTCCTGCGGGAAAAGCGATCCAGGCGAGACACCACGTTTTTAAAAGGAACTTCGACTATAATAATGAACTTCGACTAAATACCACCACGTCCTATGGTGAACGTCGAAGCTCGCGGAAGTAGGTAAATGCAAGGAAGTGGTATCTAGCTCAGCGACCAGTCACTTGGATCACTTCAAACTTCCTGCGGCGGCGACAGCCTCCTCGTCAGTTTTCCAGTGACCTACGTGCCTAACCGGGTCGCTTCCGCTTTTCGTTTGCCCGCGGAAAGGGAGTGATTTCGTGAAAATAAACACATTACAGCACGCTTCTTTAAATTAATTTCTGACAGTAACTTTATCTTCGCTGAGGTCGATGGCTGGCCCGAAGAATTCATAGTTGATTTGTTCTTCTGGTACGTTTAGTTTTTTCAAGCCATTGATGACCATTTTCATGAAGCCTTCAGGTCCGCAAATGTAGTAATCAGCATTCTCAGGTATGATTGTTTCTAACCACGGCAAATCAATGTACCCTTCCTTAGCAAAGCATTGATTTTGCTTGTCATCTTCAGATGGTTTTTCAAAACAGAAGTATGCTTTCAGCTGTTCATGGCTTTCAACTAATTCAAGAATCCGACTGCCCATCGCTTGATATTCCCCATCGATTGAAGCATGGATGTAATGAACCTCACGATCTGGCGTCTGAGTCAACGTTGTTTCAAGCATGCTTACAAGAGGCGTAAGACCAACACCAGCACCGATCAGCACAAGTGGGCACTTTGTTTCTGTATTAAGCGTGAAGTCTCCTGCTGGGGCACTCAAGAGTACACGGTCTCCTTCCTTCAAATTGTCATGAAGGTGCATGGAAACACGACCTTCACGTTTGATGGAAAGACGGTAATGATCCTTGTCAGGCGTATCAGACAAGCTGTATTGGCGAATATGTGTGTGTGGATCATTCGGAATCTCTACTTTTACACTTACATATTGTCCAGGAGTGAAATCGGCAATCTCCTCACCGTCCACAGGTTTTAAGTAGAAGGAAGTGATGACTTTACTTTCGGTTTCTTTCTTCACCAATTCGAATTCACGGAAGTCTTCCCATCCTCCACGTTGTTCTGCCGCTTCTTTATACATCTCATCCTCTACCTGGATGAACACATCTGCGATAACTCCATAAGCTTTTGCCCACGCATCGAGAATTTCATCTGTTGCTGCTTCCCCTAGGACATCTTTTATCGCGTTCAGAAGATTTTCACCAACAACCGGATATTGCTCGGGTTTTACCCCTAAACTACGGTGTTTATGGGCGATCTGCTTTACGGCAGGAAGGATTTCTTCGAGACGATCGATATGGACAGCAGCTGCATAGACTGCATTTGCCAACGCACCTTGTTGGCGGCCTTTATGTTGATTGGAATGGTTGAATAGGTTCAAGAGTTCAGGATGATTTTTGAAAAGCAATTCATAGAAACGGGACGTAATTGTAGTCCCATGTTCTTTAAGGACAGGAACAGTCGCTTTGATAGTTTGAATGGTTTTTTGATCTAGCATGTAAACCAGCTCCTTCATTTTTAAAAAATTTGGGTTCGTTACTGATGATTGCCCTCGGAAATGACTTTAATTTCGTACAAATCAATAATCAAGAATAAAAAGATACATTCTATTTACATCTTTATTATAAAAAGAAGACCTTATAAAAGATATATCTCTAATACATCATTCAAAATACAGACACATTTGTGTTCAATAAAAAGACACACGATAGAAAGGTTCTTTTACTTCATGTATGACAATGGTAGGATTAAAGGTATAAAACTCCTTAATGAAAGGGGACAGGGATCATGCGACTCACCCAATATACGGATTATTCCTTGAGGGTTCTCATATATTTGACAGCACAAAAAGAAGATCAACTAGTCAACATCAAGGAAATTGCTGAGGTCTACCAGATTTCCAAAAACCATTTGATGAAAGTGATTCATGAATTAGGTAAACTTGATGTCATCAAAACGATCCGAGGAAGGAATGGAGGAATCAAGCTTGCGAAGGCTCCTGAGGAAATCAATGTGGGAGAACTTATCCGAAAGACAGAAGAAGATTTTTATCTCGTCGAATGCTTTGATTCTTCAAACAACTCTTGTATCATCAGTCAAGTTTGCAGACTGAAAGGGGTATTGAATGAAGCTATGCAGGCGTACTTCAAAGTGTTGGATCAATATACATTAGCTGATTTGACGACCAATCGCCACCAGCTACAACACCTCTTTTCAAACCAGGAATCAGACCATATCAGTCCGAAAGCTTAGTGCTGACTTTAAATGTCACCACTGAGCTTTTTTGGTTTTCTGCTTCCTCATAATTATTCCTGTCACAATAGCGGTGGAAATAGACTCGCTTTCCGCGGGCGATCCGCAAGCCTCTTCACTTGCACAGGATCTCAACACAAAAATGAAATCATTTTCGTGTCTGCGATGAGAATTCTTAGAAGCTTTCCTTCTGCTGGCTTCGACGTGCACCACAGGACGTACTTGTACAGGACGTACTTGTACAGGATGTACTGACTTCGACGTTCACCATAGGACGTGGTGGTATTTAGTCGAAGATCCTTTAATAGAGTAGCTCGCCTGCTGGCTTTTCCCGCAGGAGTCTGGTATATTCCCACCCGCTTACAGGTTTTCTTTATCTAATCAAAAGTTTTCAATAGCAACAAACTTTTTTATGGGTAGGATGTTTGTTTTTAGTAATGTCTATTTTATATAATTAAGTTAGATAGGGAGGACGGGCATGGAATTTAGTATAGACGGTACCATTTTACTTGTTTCATTTTTATTGATCATAGGTGTTATTACAGCAAAGTTCTCATCCAGATTGGGATTGCCTTCTTTAGTATTGTTCATCGTGGTCGGAATGGTCCTTAGCCAGTATATTTATTATGATAACGCCATGCTTACCCAATTGATCGGTACGTTTGCGTTGATCGTCATTCTATTTGAGGGTGGTCTCCAAACAGAGTGGCCGGATATCAAGAAAGTTTATAAACCGTCCTTGTCACTAGCTACTGCAGGGGTTCTCTTCACGACGATCGTCACTGGGGTGGCGGCGAAATACATACTCGGAGTCAGCTGGCTTGAGGGGTTTCTTTTCGGTGCCATTGTCGGTTCGACGGATGCAGCTGCGGTCTTTGCCGCTCTCGGGAATAAGAATATCAAAAGAAAGCTCACCTCCACATTGGAAGCGGAATCTGGGACCAATGATCCGATGGCGATCTTCTTGACCGTTTCGTTATTACAATTGATTCAAAATCCAGAGACTAACCCGGGTGTATTGGTTTTCGACTTTTTCTGGCAGATGGGTATCGGTCTTCTGTTAGGTTTACTCTTTGGAAAAACTGCTGTGTGGGTGATCAATAACATCAACCTGGATTCTTCAGGTCTTTATCCCGTTTTATCGATAGCGTTGGCGGTTTTCACTTTTGGAATTACAAGCTTATTTGAAGCTAGTGGATTGCTGGCAGTCTATATCATGGCTGTCTTCCTCGGGAATCACGACATAACTTACCGCCATTCTATCGTTAGGTTCAATGAGGGTTTTGCATGGATGATGCAGATTCTCATGTTCATCTTATTAGGGTTGCTTGTTTTTCCGAATCAGTTGATCGATGTGATTTGGGAGGGAATCCTGTTATCACTCATCCTCATGATTGTGGCAAGACCGGTCGGGGTTTTTATCAGCTTGATGTTTGCAAAATATAACGTCAAAGAGAAATTGTTCGTTTCATGGGCTGGATTGAAAGGAGCAGTTCCAATTGTACTAGCGACTTACCCGATGGTTGCAGGGTTGGAGGACAGTGATCTGATTTTCAATGTCGTTTTCTTCGTCGTCTTCACTTCAGCATTGATACAGGGAGCGACCATTTCACCGCTCGCAAAATACTTTAAGTTTTCGAAAGGAACCAAAGCAGAAGTACCCCATAGTTTGGAGCTCATTTCAATCGGAAAAACAAAAAACGAAATGATGGAGATCCAAATTGAAGATGATGCGACGATTATCGGTGAAGAAATAAAAGATCTGCCGCTTCCTGATGATACATTGATATCTGCGGTCATCCGAAAAGATTCGTTGATCACACCAACTGGAGATACGATCCTGCGAGCAGGAGATACGCTTTATATCCTGGTCCACAAGGCGAAACGTGAGGAAATTAAGAAAATCATCCGCCAAAAAGAAGATAGTGAAGCTGAAAACGAAGAGGAAAAGAGCTGAATTAGGAAGAAAACCAATTTTCCAAAGGTTTTTCTTACCAGAACATTGATTATCTACAAAAATCATGGGATTTCCTACAAAAATTTGAATTTATCTACAAAACGAACAAAGAGGTGACATTCCCTGTCACCTCTTTTCCTATTCAAATTTGTATGTCCAGAACCGTTCATATTTGATCCAGTTCATCAGTTCCTCTTCATTTGCTTGAAGCCGTTTTTTCATACCAGCCATTAGACCAGCTGTTTGACTTTTGTGTGCTTCGATCGTCGCGATCTTTTTATCTTGAACACTGCTTACATCCCGGATGACATCCGGTTCGCCGAGCTTTTCGACACAATCATTAGAAAAAGCGACACACTCGACGCGAGGACGTTTCGATGTCGGTATCCGTTTTACTGCCTTTATGACAGCCTCTCCACACGCTTCATGATCAGGATGGACACTGAATCCAGGATAAAAAGTGATAATAAGTGAAGGATCGAGCTCATCAATGACCTTCGAGAATTCATCAGCAAGCCAATCAGGATCTTCAAACTCGATCGTCTTATCTCGTAAGCCCATCATACGTAAATCATGTATCCCGAGAACATTACAGGCTTCTTGAAGCTCCATCTTCCGAAATTCAGATAAAGATTCCCGATTTGCAAATGGAGGGTTACCCATATTCCTTCCCATTTCACCCAGTGTCAAGCACATATAAGTGAGAGGTGTTCCATTTTCGATATGCATCGCAATCGACCCAGAAACGCCGAAAGCTTCATCATCCGGGTGAGGGAAGATCACAAGTACTTGTTTTTCCATATGTCAGGCTCCTTTCTATTCAAACGGTGCCTCGCTGATTTGAAGTGCTACGGCGAGCTTCCCGTCCATATCATGGCCCGCCATCAACAGGCGGTTTTTCGCATCAAGCTCCCAATGGGTAAGCCCTTCAGCATAGATCCATCCGAGGTCCATTTTCAGTCCAACACGGTAAGGGCCTTCGCCGGTTATTTTACCTCGAGTATAGTTGATTTTCCCATTGCGGATATAAGCACCAGCTGAAAATACCTTTTCGTTGAAATGCGACGCGTAAGCACCGTTGGTCGTTTCTAGATGTATGTATACATCTTTGCCGACAAAACGCTCGATAATTGGCTGTACCTTTGAAATATCAATTGGATCCAAAGCAAAAACCTCCTACGATTCCCGACTCTCATTTATCCATTCCGATAGGATTACTTTTTTACGATTATAACAACATATCATCAAGAAACGAAGAAGAAACGACTATGAGAGGCGTTTTTTCTGGAGCAATCATTGTTTTTTACGTGTGGCGGTCCATTCATGGCTTAATATGCCATACATCAACATGTCATGCCGTTCCCCGTCACGCTGCAGGAACTCGCGCTGAGCGCCTTCATATTTGAAACCGAGGCGTTCGTACAACTTGATCGCACGTTTGTTATAACTAAAGACAGTCAATTGGACGCGATGCAGGTTCAATTCATAAAACGCAAAATTCAATACAAGCTCCATCGTTTCATATCCAAGTCCTTGATTCCAAACATCCTTCTCGCCGATGCCGATCGCGAGCCAGGTATTCCGATGGGCCCCAAGGATTCCGTCTAAATCGACCCAACCGACGACTCTATCATCTTCTATCAAACGGATAGCGAATAGGAACGATTTCTGGTCCCGCGGCTTAAGCTCGACCCATTCCTTGAAATCACGTTGCAGTAATGGAAAACTTGGTGTAGCATCCATGCAGCGCATATATTCATCATCATGGTACTATTCAGACACCTTATCCAGATCTTCTTCTTTAAAACGACCTAAATAGACACGTTCTCCTTTACGAATTGACTTTGCAATCATCGTTTTCCCCCTAATAAAAAAATGCAATTATTGTTTCTTGACCCAACAGCCGTTTTGGAAAACTGGTTCACGCCGTCCATCCCAATGGATTCCATCAATGTTCATTTTAGGCGAACCGATCATGAAGTCGACATGCGTTATACTCATGTTCAACCCAGCATGACTCAACTCTTCACTTGTCATGTTTGTCCCGTCTTCTACACAGAGAGGATACGCTGCCCCGATCGCCAAGTGACATGAAGAATTTTCATCGAACAGCGTATTGTAGAAAATCGTATTCTCTTCTGCAATCGGAGAGTCCTCCGGAACAAGTGCAATCTCCCCTAGATAGTGGGAGCCTTCATCACTATCGATCAAACGTTTCAGCGTTTCCAGCCCCTTTGAGGCATTCATTTTGATGATCTTGCCATCTTTAAAAGTGAGCGTGATATCTTCAATAGCTGTACTACCATAAACCAATGGCATCGTACTTCTCACTGTGCCATTCACACCATCTCTTTTAGGTGCTGTGAATACCTCTTCAGTCGGGAGGTTCGGTGTGAAGAAAAGTCCTTCTTGTGTCGTAGCGCCACCGCCTACCCATAAATGCCTATCCGGTAGTTCCACGATTAGATCCGTGCCCGGTGCTTCTAGATGGAGTTTCTGGAACCGCATCGTGTTCAGTTCATCCACCTTTGAAAGTAAGGAGCCGATATGCCTTTGCCATTGCTCGATCGGGTCATCACAATCCACACGAGTCATGTCAAAAACCGCTTTCCAAAGCATGTCCTGAGCTTCTTCAGGACCATGATCCGGATAAACTTTCCCGGCCCATTTTTCATTAGGGACGCAGACAATACAAAATGCGATTATTCCGGCTTTTCTTGCTGAGGCGATTTGTTTCATCTCAAGAGCAGACGCTTTCAAGACTGCACCGACCCGGTCAGGATCGAGACCTGAAAACGCGTCCGGTTGGGGACTGCGGATGGATAGGAATGCCGCATTCTGTCGAATCAGCTCTTCTGAACGTTTCGTACTCCATTCTGGGAATTCAGTCAGACTTTCTTCAAGGGCATACAGAATTTTAAGCTTTGAGGTTTCCTGATCAATCCAATTGATATATACATGGCGTGCACCTTTTTTGTAGGCAGCTTCGGTCACTTTGCGGACGAAAGGTGCAGCGTCCAAATCGGCATTGATATGAAGGATCTGATTTTTTTGTAAGTTTAGACCGATATTCAGTGTGACTTCAGCAAGATTAACTAGTTTTGTTTCGTATGTCCTGCTCATGACTTCCTCCTTTATTCCGCAGCGCAAGGCTTAGCTACACCAAGATTTGGCTTGACAAGGAATTTTTTAAAAACGGTTGAGGCAGATCGGTTTTTTCCGTGCATTGAAAAGGTCGGTGACGGTGTGTAGATATGCTGTATTAGAAATGGAAGCTTTCCCATAGGTATATAAAGCTTCGAATGGAACAACGCCCATCACAACCGATGAAAAATCAGAAATATCCAGTTTGATTTCAACATCAGCTTTCTTCTCATCAGTGATCGTGAGACTGCCATTTTGGGCATGAAAATGGACGGGACGCGCATTGCCTGGCACAAAAGAATCCTGGATTGTGACGTTCAAAGATACCGTTACGTTGTTGAAGTTGTGATTGGACACTTGTTTCAAAAAGGCTTCAGTATCAAGGATCCTGTACATTAATCCGACCCCTTGTGTATTGCTTTCATGGTAAATATGTGGGATGAGGTGACCTGTACCGTTACTTGGATCTGTCACTACATGATGGAAATGCTCATCCTGAGTATCAAAATAGATTGAGCGGATCTGATCCTGTTGTGAATGGAAGAAGGTAAGCATTTCTGAAAGGACTTCCTGATTCTCGTATAGCATTTCATGAACGATGATGTCATTTTGCAAGAAGGTGTCTTCGGGATTGGATTTGAAAGAAAATCCCGCATACCCCTTCACTTCATCATCTTTTACATAACCGATCGTGTGGTTACCCGGCTGTTTCATCGGGCGTGAGAACCCTTTTACAGTCCGGGTCATCAGACCATGCGTGCGAATAGCCATTTTATTATAGAAATTTACGATTCTTTCGGTATCATCGAATGTAAGATAGACAATGTGTGCTTTCGAAGTGCCTTTCGGCAGATGAGCCGGTTGGATACGATAGCGGTTCATTTTTGCACCATATCCATAACCCATTTGCTTGTAAAAGTCCGGCCGGAATGGATAGAGTGCTGTACAATATGTTCCGCGGTCATGGTAGTGCTGATGGAAATGTTCGAGGAGAGCCTTTGCTACACCCTCTTTTTTATGTAATAGATCGACCGCTACCATACCGATTCCACCTACAGGGATTTTTTGCTCATGAAACATCATCTCAAAATCATGGAACTGCATACCGCCCACGAGTTTCCCCGATTGATAAGCCCCATACAAGGAAGCTGAATCATCATTTTCTTGAATGTCTATGAATCTATCTGTTGTTTTTTCGAGATCGTCTTCCGTAACCAGTTTCATTCCCGGATAAGCACGGCTGACGATGGAGATGAATTGCGCAATATCTTCTACAGGTATTTTTTTGATTTCCATTTCTACATCCTCCTGATTCTTCCATACGACTGTCTTTCATTATAGCAAACTTGAATATGACAAAGAAAACGGATTCATGTGATAATGGAGGAAAAAATGTCGATTTAGGGGCTGATTTTTTGAGGAAACCGACTGATAAAATGGTGATGCATAGTTACCCGGGGTTGGTCGCTATCGTAACCGTATCGTTTGAGGGAGAAGATAATGTCATGGCAGCAGGTTGGCACTCGTACATATCTTATGATCCGCCGATTTATGGTGTTGCAATCGGGAGGGAAAGGCATACATATCATCTCGTAAAAGGAGCTGGGTCATTTGCAATCAACTTTTTACCATATGAAAAAGCTGAATTTATCCAGCAATCGGGAACCTATTCGGGCAGCGATACGAATAAGTTCGAACTGGGTGGTATGGCATTTGACCGTGGGATAACTACGGATACACCGATATTGAAAGATGCTTATGTGGCGTATGAATGTAAGACCATTGAGGTGAACAGCTATGGCGATCATGACTGGTTTGTCGCTGATATCACACAATTTTATAGGGACGAAGCACTGTTCAATGAAAAGGGGATTCCGGATTTTGAAAAACTTGAAATCCCCCTCTATCTAGGGCGATCGAGATATTTGCGCGCCGACTCAAACAGTCTGATCAAGAAATTCATGGTCTAGAAGGGAAACATGTCGTCAATATCTGTCAAATATTCTCGGGGAAATAATTAGAACCGTGTCATAAAACCGCGAATAGAAAGATTCTTTAGATAAAGATTGTCTGAACCAGGGTTAACTTCGGCCAGGAAGAGGAGAAAAAAGCGAAAGGCTGTCCAAACTCGGTCCAACTTAAAACAACAAAGAGCTGAGTTAAACCAACGTATCTGGAAATAAAGTGTTATAGTGTTTCCTAATCGAAAGGGTCAATTATCGTATGCTATACTATTTTTAATCTAGTAATCTTATAAAAATGGGTGAGTAACAAATGGGAATTTTGAAGAACGATTGGTCAGACGTACTTGAAGAGGAGTTTCAAAAAGACTATTATTTGGAGCTGCGTGATCGACTAAAAACAGAATACGAATCTAGTCAGGTTTACCCAGACATGTATGATATTTTCAATGCCCTCCATTTCACTCCTTATGACAAAGCGAAGGTCGTTTTAATCGGACAGGATCCGTATCATGGACCAGGGCAAGCCCATGGATTGAGTTTTTCAGTTCAGCCAGGAGTCCGACAACCGCCATCGTTGCAAAATATCTTTAAAGAGTTGAAACAGGACATCGGCTGTGAACCACCGAATCATGGGTCGCTGATCCATTGGGCTGAACAAGGTGTGTTGATGTTGAATACAGTTCTTACTGTCCGGCACAAGCAACCGAATTCCCATAAAGGTCTTGGCTGGGAGGATTTCACAAACGCCGTCATCCGTACATTGAATGAACGGGAAAAGCCATTGGTTTTCTTGTTGTGGGGGAAACACGCTCAACAAAAGGAAGAGCTCATTACGAATGATCATCATCTGATCATCAAGTCGCCCCACCCGAGTCCATTTTCAGCAAACAGGGGATTTTTCGGAAGCCGCCCATTTTCAAGAATCAACAATTTTCTACGTGAAAATGGAATCGAGGAAATCGATTGGCAAATTCCTCACATAAATGAAACCGACTGAATCTGCTCATACTAGATGAGAACAGAGGAGGTTGATTCTATGGGTGCCATTCAACGAGGTACATATACATTTGAAATCGAGTATAGTGTGTCTCATCAAAACGGCGCAGTCCATGTGTATGAAGACGGTACGTTCAAGCAAGAACTGCCCTTTGAATTCATAGGGGAAAAGCCAGATGAAGCTAAAATCGAAAAAATGATCGACCAGTACTATGACAATCTGACATAATGAAAAAGGAAGGAAACGGCTGATCGTTTCCTTTCTTTACGCGTAATTCCTCCCTTTTCCGGAATCGGACATCTGGACCAAATCCTCGGGATATGGTTCGAAGAAAGACTGTTGAAGCAGATAATCGTTATCAAAACGGATGACTAAGGATTTCAATATGCTTAGCAAGTTACTTAATGGTATTCTTCGTTCCTTGTACCGACTAAGCATGTGAAGGAAATAATCCCGTTCTTTCTTCGTCAAGTCGTCCGAAAATAGCCCATAATATGCTGACATACATTGATGTTCGATGTATACCTTGCGGACTTTTGGAAATTACCCTTTAAGGAAGGTGTTATTCTTAAACTCGTAATAATGAGAAACTGTCCTAAAAGAAAAGTGTTAGACACCTCCAACACAACATTTTGGATTAGAACCACAATTTTTCTCAAAATGCTGTTAAGTTCGGAGATACTCCGACACTTTTAGGACAGCCTCTTTTGACTCCTGAGTTATCGCCAAAGTTTTGCTTTCTCAAGTTTTCTATTTCTTTGTTTTCTTCCTTGCTGAATCGACAGATGGTCCTTTTTCATAGCCTGTTCCTTGTCCTTCAGGCTGGGATGAAGGAAGCCCGATTGTGGTCGGATCTTTTTTCTTTTTCTTCAAAATGATCACCTCCGTTTACTTACTTTTCCCAGAATACCTGACTTAATCAGTTTCTATGTGTAAAAACTTCAGAGAAAGGGAAGTGTTTGTACAAAATAAGTTCAAAGGAGGGAATGAGGATGGGAGATAAAATCTATCACATTTTACCGAATGAAGATAACAATCGTTGGGAAATAAAAGTCGAGGGACGTGGCCGGCCGGAGAAAACGTTTGATACTAAAGAAGCGGCCTACCAGGAGGCGCAGGACCTGGCTGATGCATCACGGCCGAGTCAGGTGGTCATACACCGCCAAAATGGTGAAGTAGAAGATGTAAGTAAATATTCGACAAATGGATGAAAAACATAGAGAAAGAGGCTGCGGTTTCGGTCAGCCTCTTTCCTTCGCATTTTGAAAGTTCTTCCAAAATCTTGGATATTCCTGCTTTAAAGGATTGGTGATCGTTCTTTTGGAACCGTACATGCAATGATTTCAGAGTAATTTGTATCATGCCAGATCGTGATGTCGAAATAGGCAACCAACTTTTTGGTATCAATGCATTTTACTGCAAAATCAAAATCTACAGCTTGATAGTATTCACGGTAAAAAGCAATATGCTGGTCGGTCAGTTCAGGATCATCCTGTGCCAACGGATAGGAATTGCTCGATATCAAACCCCTAATGCACTTGAACAATACCATACCGTTGTATCAGGTTTTTCATCAAAGTTAACCTCTCTGCCATAGATTGGTGATCGTCCCGTAATTTCAAATCCTTTTCCTAAAAAGAAACTGATTTGGTCTTTCCACTGAGCTCTGAATCGTTGGGCGAAAACTTCCTCCATAAGATGGTCCAGCAGCGTAACTGTGGATTAGCTAGCGATACGAAATTTCCTTTACCAGTAAAGCTCATATGGCTAACTAACCGATCTCCATCAAAGGCAAAACATCGGCTTTTCGGATCAAATTCTTTTTGATAGAGGAAGAGTTTTGGCGAAAAGATAGGCTTCCAAGCGTAAGGAAGCTCAGCAGTGACCGTTTCCCAAAATCTATACTGCAAACCAATATCGTTTTTTTTTCCTAAAAAGACCTGATGGTCAGCTTCATTCTCCATCCTCATTTCCATGATGCTGCCCGCTCTTTTCATCCCTGTTATCGATATTACCACTAGGTTTGGTATTAGTAGAGGCAGGGTCTTGTGGTTCGTCACGAACTGGATGCATATGCTGGTGTGTATTTTCCATATAGATGCTTCTGCTAGGAAATGCGATAGAGACGCCTTCTTTATCAAGAATTTCCATGATACGAAGGTTGATATCCTGCTTTACATCCAGGAAGTTTATCCATGCAGTCGTTTTTGTAAAGAAATAGATCATGATATCAAGGCTGCTGCTGTTGTAGTTATCAAAATTGACGATAATCAATTCTGGGTGGACCTCCTTATGCTCTTTCAGCATAGTCCTGATTCTTTCAACCACTTTTTCAAGTTTTTCCTTCGGTGTTGTGTATTCGACTCCCAGATTGAAAGAAATCCTGCGCTTTCGCATCCGCGTCCAGTTCGTTATCGGTTCATTGGCGATATTAGCGTTAGGAACTGTGACATGGGCATCAGCAAAAGTTCGGACTTGCGTGCTCCGGAAGCCGATATCTTCGACAATTCCTTCGACTGACGGTGTTTGTATCCAGTCACCAATTGAAAACGGCCGTTCCATGATGATGACGACTCCGCCGAATAGATTACTCAACGCTTCTTTAGCAGCAAAAGCGAATGCTAATCCGCCAATACCTAAACCTGCAACGAAACCATTTACGTTATATCCCCATTCCTGAGCCAACACACTGATGGCAATCGCTCCGATAACAGCCTTCAGAACCCTGGAGAAGAATGGAATCAGAATCTGATCCATTTGTAAATCCAATCTTCGATGAATGCTCCTGAAAAGAATGGAAGATGACGACGAAAGATTGATCAATCCCCATGTCACCAGAATGATGACGGAGGTCCGGAACAATCTTAAGGGCAAGTGCACATCCTCAGTACGCATCTCCAGGGAGGTATACGCCAGATAGAGGCCCAAGAAAATGAAAAAGGCATTCAAAGGTTTTTCAAAAGCCAATAATATTTTATGAAGGACTTTGGTTGACGTTTTATCAGTCAATCTAGAAATCAACCTGAAAATATATTTTGTAAACAATTTCCTAAAGATGACAAATGCGATGAAGATCATTAGAGCAATACCGACATCAATCCAAAGATCAAGATCGGTAACATAGTCGAGCACTGTATTGTACCATTCCAGCATGACGTAGACTGCACCCCTTATATGTAAGCTATAAAGTAAATCTATCAAAAACAAGTGTAAAGGTAAAATATTGAATACGATGTACATATATTTCTTTCTATGTTGATCAGAAATGGGGGTGTACAAACGCCATTCAGTAATATTCACAGGTTCAGGCTGGTCTTATTTCAACGCTTTGAAGTAACCAACCTCTTTTGTAATATGGATGTTTCCATGTGCCCAGATCAAGCGATGGATATACTTTTCAAATTCACCAGTGGATGTCTTTTTGAGTTGTTCCGCAGCGGAACTCATCATCGACTGGACATAATCGACTAATGGACGTGCATCGGTCACTTTTAAATCGCAGTCATAGAGATGACAATCGACATCAGTGAACAGCGTCTCAAGTTGTTGTGTACCATTTTGCAAACTGAAGGAATGAAGTTCGGGGGTTTCAGGATTAAGCAAGGGGTCGAACTCTATGATGAGATCGGTTATCTCTGACAAGTGTTTGTCTCCATTGGTGGAAGCATAGAATAGACCATCTTTTTTCAGTACGCGTTTCAACTCAGATAACCCCTCATTCCGCTTGTCATCAGGTACATGATAAAGCATATGGTTTACCATGACCACATCGAAATGTTCATTTTTAAAAGGGAGGGAACATAGATCACTCACTAGATACTCTACATTTATTTTTGTATTATGAAGGTTTCTTTTTGCTGTCTTGATCATGCCTTCTGAGGCATCAACCAATACAAGCCTGACATCTGCTGGAAGCTTTTTCACGTTCATGACCCAAAATTCTGCGGTACCACAACCTACATCCAAAATTATACCTCCTTCTGACAGATCCATTTCATTGAAGTACCACTCGAACCAATTTGTCGAATTTGTACTGAAACGTTGATGAAGCTGGATTCTTGCCTCAAGTGGTGAATTGGATTCGTATTGGGATTCAACTGAATCATGCATGCTAACTTTACCTCCTTTTTGAATATCCTATTTATTTTACGCTTTGTTTTACCGTTGATTTCTGACTAAGTTTGATTAAAGCAAAATTTGCGACACTTTTGCGGGAAAAGCGATCCAGGCGGGACCCCGCTGTTTTTAAAAGGATCTTCGAATATAATAATGAACTTCGACTAAATACCACCACGTCCTATGATGAACGTCGAAGTCAGTACATCCTGTACAAGTACGTCCTATGATGAACGTCGAAGCTCGCGGAAGTAGGTAAGTGCAAGGAAGTGGTGTCTAGTTCAGCGACCAGTCACTTGGATCACTTCAAACTTCCTGCGGCGGCGACAGCCTCCTTGTCAGTTTTCCAGTGACCTACGTGACTAATCGGGTCGCTTCCGCTTTTCGTTTGCCCAAGGAAAGAGAGTAAATTTCGCAAAAACAACAATAAAGTATAACAAAGCCTATTTTATCAAATTCCAGCACTGAAATATCATTTTATTTTGCTATAATTGGAACTGATTACCATGACGGGGGAGCAGTAAATGACTTTATTCGAACAAGCTAGAAAATTAGCAGAAGTTTATAAGGCAAGTCCGAAACTTGAAGTGATCTTTTTAGGAGGGTCGGTTTCGAGAGGCTGGGAAGACCAGTTTTCCGATGTTGAACTTTTTTTGATATGGAATGAACCACCTGATGATCAGGATCGCTTGAATCCCATCAACCAGGTGGAAGGGGAGATCCTGAATTTTCATCCTTATGAAGATCAGGAATGGTCGGAATCTTTTTTGGAAATAAGACAAAATTTGAAATTAGCAGTTTTCTAAGATCGACAGTTGAGACGTATATCCAATCGATGAAGGGTGGGGACATCTCCCTTGATAAACAATGTTTGGTTGGGGCGATTGCGGATGGTGTTCCCTTCAAAGGGACGGCAATATTTGAAAGTTACCTTGAATCTATTTTTCCTTATCCTAAAGCTTTAAAAGAAAAGCTTATTCTTCATTCGTTTGATTTCGATGGAAGGTGGCAAAGTCGTAAAGCTCTAGTTCAACGAAAAGATTCACTCTTCCTTCATTCAATACTCGTGGAGGTTTCAAAAAAACTGCTCGTCACATTGAGTGCATTAAATGAAATGTATATTCATCATCCTGGACTGAAATGGCTGTATGAAACAAGTGAAAGGATGGAAGTGAAACCGGAGTGTTTTTCAAATAGGATTCATCAGATACTTACAAATGCCTCATTAAGGGATAGTCTCACTCAATTGGAGGAGTTGATCAGAGAAACCGCACAACTCATTCAAGTGCATTGTCCAGAGGTAAGTATTGAGGACCAGCTGAGGAGAGCGCAATCTGCTCGACCAGGAGCGCTCGACTAGTGTGAGTTGATAGTCAGACCGTTCTAAGAGGAGGGTAGGGGCTGTCCGGTAAGTGTTTTTGCACTCAAAGACAGCCCTCACAATAATGAAAATATGCGTTGTATACCGTTCTGTCATTCCATCAAAACAGCTTCAGAGAAAGATGCTTTGCGGCGATCATACCTTGTGCAGTTGCATTGGATATACTCGAAAATACAGGGTGTGTACATACATCACCGATTGCGTAGATGTACGGGTCACTTGTCCGTTGACAAGAATCAACCTGTACATACTTCCCTTCATCCAGGCTGATGTATTCTTTTACGTAACGGATGTTCGGCTGGACACCAATCCGGATGAAGACACCTTCAACCGACAATTGAGTAACTGAGTTGGTCAGGCAGTTACGTAAATCGACTCCGACGATCCCGTTTTCCGCATGTTGAATGTTTTTGACGACTGTGTCACATAAAATGGTGATTTTAGAGTGATCCGTCACAGGTTTCCTGAATTCTTCACGTGCCCGGAATTCTTTGGAACGATGGACCAAATAAACGTTTGCACCGCTTTCTGCCAATAACAGGGCACCTTCGAATGCTCGATCGCCACCCCCGACTACAACCACTTTTTTCCCTTCAAAACGATAACGGTCCTTTGTGGCAGAATATATTTCACCACGATCGATCATTTCCTGCTCACCTGGAATGTCGAGTCGTCTTACTGAGGTCCCGGTTGCAAGAATCAAATAGTGATAATTGATTTTCAATTCTTTTTCATTTTGTATAAGTGAAGCGATTCGATTGGTATGGTCAAGGTGATGGATTTTCATGTTTACATGATAACGGGCATACACTTCATCGATATGTTTGGTCAAATACTGTTTAAGAGTCTGTCCATTTTCATATATATATCCAGGGTAGTCCACGATACGGTTATAGATATCCGTCAATTGTCCACCTAATTCTGTCTGTTCTTCAATTAGTAGATAATTTAAGCCAAGGCGTTGACACCAGATTGCCGCAGATATGCCTGCCGGACCACCGCCGATGATGAGTATATCCGTTTTTTTCACGATTGTTCACCCATTTCATATTTTTCAACCCATTGCTCAAATTCAAGCCAATTTTGGACCCGTTCAACATCTACATTTCGATTGTATCTATAATCCATTGCGACTGCTTTTCGGCCAGACTCTTCGAAAGCGATCAAATTGTGCGGTGCATCGTCAAAAAGGATATCTCCTCGGACCATATCCTTACGGTGTGTGAAAATCAGGTTTCGAGCCCCTATGAATGGAAGATGCTTTTCAACCCATTTTTCCTTTTCGGTGTATGCATAGGTGCGGCTGCTTGTAACAATGAGGATGTCATGGCGTTCAGAAAGCCTCCTCAAAACTTCTATTGCATTCGGCAATGGCTCCAGCCGGATAAACAGACCCGACTCATCTAAAAAATCATAGATTTTAGTGCCGCACTCCGTTTTGACATATTTTTCACTTTGCCAGCAGTCAAGATCTTCTGCACTAAGGTTATCGTCATATTCTTCGTTATATCGGCGATGCCATTCGCTCATCAAATCGCAGATCACTGAATCCATGTCGATCAAGAGGGTAATCATTTTTCTGCTCCTTTTATCTCCCGCATTATGTTTTAAAGTATAGCAAGACTTATAGAAAAGATAAATCACTCATGAAAGGGGAGCGGTCTAAGAAGGCTGTTTCTAAAAGTTTGTTGCTAATGGAATGTTCTAAAGAAAGATGCTGAAACCTTTTGGCAGTGGAAATATGCGAGACTCCAGCGGGAAAAGCAAGCTAAGCGAGACCCCGCACTTTTTAATATGATCTTCGACTAAGACCCATCACGTCCTGTGGTGAACGTCGAAGCCAGCACATCCTGTGCAAGTGAGGAGGCTTGCAGATTGCCCGCGGAAAGCGAGTATATTTCCAAAACCAACAATCTATGCGAAAACAGCCAAGAAGAAAAAACAGAAAAATGATGCATCCTCCTCTGAAGAAATGATGCACCATTCATCAAGATTCCCTATTCAATTTCTTCAGCTTTTCCACTCAAAATTTTTGGCTGGTTATTTTCAAGGCCAACCTCGTAATTGCATTTATATAAAACGGTTCTTGTACTTTTGTCTTTCATACGCTCGAGGGATTCTATAATAATCGTTACCTTATATTTATTCCCATCCTCAACTGGCTCACTGCTAATTTTGTTTTTGGTGATGTCTATGGTATGGATATATCCTCCCCGGAACTTTTTATAAGGAGTGCCCGTCTGCCATTTGCTGCCGAGCAGGGAATACGCTGTAACATAATCTCTAATTGCTAGACTGTCGAAGAAATAGTTGACCAGGTATTTACTCTGGTCTGCATCTATTATCATTTCAGAAGAAGGGAGTTCGGTGTTATCATCTGATCCAAATGTATATTCAACAGGATCTTCGGACCAGGCTGAAATTTTCTTATGCACATCTGATAGAGGAATGCTGAACCCGATTGACCCTTCTTCTGTACCAGCTGAGTTAAGTGCTAGGACCAATCCTGTTTGTTTATCAATCAGAGGACCGCCGCTGTTCCCTTTGGCGATAGGTGCAGAAATTTGATAGACATTCGAATACGTATAGCCATCAATCTTGAATTCCCGGTTCAGACCGCTGATGATACCAGTGGTCACGGTGTTCTGTAACCCAAGGGGGCTTCCCAAAGCTACTACTTCATCACCAATCTCGGCTTCAAAGTCTGTTGCGATTTCAAGGAACTGTTCCCCTGCAAGCTCTGGAACCCGGACGACAGCGATATCAGTTGATTCGCCGATACCAATCAATTGCCCTTCGTATTGCTGAGCATTTGCTGTACGGACCATGATTCTCTTTCCACCTTTGACCACATGGGCGTTTGTGACAACATCCCCGTATTCGTTATAAAGGAACCCTGATCCCACGCTTTCACTATCATCATGAGTGACTTCAAGTTGGACAACGCTTTTTTGACTCTCGTGGATGATTGTCTTCAAGTCTTTCTCTTTAGGGCTCTCTACCTTTTCATGTTCGCTGTTTTCGTGTCCAAGCGATGAGGTAGCCAGGACTTTAACACTACTATAATGATCATGTAAGAAGTAACCTCCAGTAACACCGCCGATCAAAATCAGGGAGGTAATGAAAATGGAGAGAATGGCAGGACGCTTCACTCTTATCCTCCCTTTCAATTATTTTAGTTTTATTGAATTTGATTTGATGCGAATTCGGCGACACTCCTGCGGGAACAGTGAGCCAGGCGAGGCTCCGAACGGACAAAAGTTAAGGATCCTCGACTATAATAATGAACTTCGACTAAATACCACCACGTCCTATGGTGAACGTCGAAGTCAGTACATCCTGTACAAGTACGTCCTATAGTGAACGTCGAAGCTCGCGGAAGTAGGTAAATGCAAGGAAGTGGTGTTCTAGCTCAGCGACCAGTCACTTGGATCCCTTCAAACTTCTTGCGGCGGCGACAGCCTCCTCGTCAGTTTTCCAGTAACCTACGTGCCTAATCGGTTCGCTTCGGCTTTTCGTTTGCCCGCGGAAAAGGAGTGCAATTCGCGAATCAACATAAAGAATAACAGAGAGCTTATTTTAAATACCAATTCGCTTGATTGAATTTAACGTCAAGCTTTTTATCGATCATAAAATGGGTATATTCAAATGTTCCTTTTTCGCCAGGATATAGAATATCAGGATAGATATAGACTTCATTTTCATCAAATACTTTTTTCTTCTTATCAACTAAGGAATAAGAAACACGAATAGAGTTGATTGGAACGGTAGCTTTGCTTTTGACAGTCCCTTTGACGACAAGGTCTCCCAATTCATTCAACGACGTTTTGAGAGAGATGACCTCTAGAGCATCATTAATATTACGTTCTTTTTCTTCTGCGGCTGCAATGAGAGCTTGTTCAAGTCGATGTTCCTCCGCCTTTTCGAAAGCGGCTTGTTCATTCTGGATGGTCGATTTCAAGTTGATGAGCTTCTCGTTCTTCGGTTCGTGGTATAATCCTTTTTTTACAGAGGCAAGTGCAGCAGAGAACTGATGGTCTGTCAGTAGTTCATTCGCTTGGGCATAGGCGATGTTTGCAATCCGGTTGCGGAGGTCTTCGGCAATTTCTTCTGCTTCTTCAATATCGAACTTTTCTGCTTTTATGAGGAGCGGCTCCAGCTCTTCAAGCTTCGTTTTTCCGTTCATTTCGTATCTGATCTCAGCAACATTTACATGCATTCTTGTATTCTTTATATCTAGTTGGATCGTATCGGCCACTTTCCCCGAGTATCCTGAGACGATTTCGGTAGCCTTCTCGATCTGTTCAAAGGACTTGTTGAATTCTTGTTCCTCTTGATGTTTCCTTGCAATATGTAAGCGTTCCTTTGCTTCGATTGCGGAATTGACAAGCTTTTTATTTTCTATTGCCGCTGGAAATTCTGAGCGTAATGTAAATGCTTCTTCGAAATGTTTGCGAGCTTCCTTATACTCACTTTCGAGTGCTGCTGTTTCCCCTTTTTTAAAAGATTCCATCGCGGCATTTGTCTTATTATGTTCACTATAAAAATAGCCTGATAGGCAGATGGCTGTAATGACGAAGGCTATGAGCGGTGTCAGCCAGTGCCAACGTTTAATGTCTTTTCTTGTAGGCTCTACTGTTTCCAGGCGTTTTGCTCCGCATGTTTCACAATATTGGTCATACGTGTGCAATTCATTTCCACAATTCGAACAAAACATTTTCTTCCCTCACTTTTAGCAGACTCCTGTATTTATTTTGTCATATATTAGGATTCTTTGGAACTATTAAAAAGAAAATATTTCAAGGTTTTTAAAAATGACTGCTCTGTTAGGGTTTTATTGTTGATTTCTGCGAGATTCACTCCCTTTCCGCGGGCAAACGAAAAGCGGAAGCGACCCGATTAGTCACGTAGGTCACTGGAAAACGGACGAGGAGGCTGACAATCGCCGCAGGAAGTTTGAAGTGATCCAAGTGGCTGGTCGCTGAGCTAGAACACCACTTCCTTGCATTTACCTACTTCCGCGAGCTTCGACGTTCACCATAGGACGTGGTGGTATTTAGTCGAAGTTCATTATTATAGTCGAAGATCCTTTTAAAAACAGTGGGGTCTCGCCTGGCTCGCTTTTCCCGCAGGAGTGTCGCAAATTTCGCTTATAATCAACAAGTCCTTTAACAGGCTTAAAATGCCACAAATGGTTACATTAATTTCCGTGATGCAATTTAATGACAGGTGGAGCTGTGTCGTTAGTATTGGTACAATAGATAACAAATTGTGTATCGGGATGGATGAAAAGTGAAAAAATTCGCTATAAATAAATGGATTGGAGGCCGGGTGCTTAAAACAGGTCTTGCAGCATTCGTCACAGCACTGATCTGTAACATTTTCAATCTTCCAGCTCTATTTGCAGTCATCACAGCAATCGTTACAGTTGAACCGACAGCATCCGATTCAATAAAAAAAGGAATGATCCGTTTTCCAGCGGCAATGATTGGTGCCGGTTTTGCCATGCTTTTTGAATCAATGCTTGGGCAATCTTCACTCGCTTACGCCTTAGCCGCAACGCTTACACTGGCGGTCTGTCACAAATTACGGCTCGATGCAGGGATGTTGGTTGCTACGTTGACGGCTGTTGCAATGATTGCAGAAACGGAAGACCAATTTGTGAACTCTTTTTTTGTGAGACTCAGCACAACGCTGATCGGGCTCGTTGTTTCGACCATCATCAATTATATTATTCTTCCCCCGCAATATAACGAAATGGTTATCAAGAAAGTGGACGAACTATATGAGGGTTCGGGTCAATTATTGACAAAGTTTATTGAAGGAAATAACCCAAAAGGCCTGCTGCTCGAATATCAACGCTTAAGCAAGGATTTAGAACGTACATTTTCGCTTGCCCAATATCAACGGGAGGAGTGGAAATACAGAAGACACAATTTGAAGGATATCCAGAAATTCGGGGTGGTTGTCAAAAAATTGGAATATTTCCAAAAGATTCTTTATCATTTCGGGAATTTGTTATATCTTAATATAGAGAAGGCAAAATTGCCACCAGACCAATCTCAGACCATTATGAATTCCGCCGCATCAATTGCCGCTATCTTAAAGGATCCCGAACACGATGTAAGACAACAACATGACAAGTTGATAGAAGATCTTGAGTCTTTATTCATTTCTGAGAGGGATCGCCGTAATGATACGGAAACTTCAAGGACAAAACGACATATCTCACAACGCCTGACAATCATATATGAGCTACTCGCATTAGAAGATGTATTAGAAGATTTGGAAAGAATCAGTAAGAAAAGATGAATTTATCATTGGGTGAGATTTGAACCTTTTGTGGATTCATGGACAAAAAGTTGCCTCGCAGCTCACACATCTTTTATTCTTGAAAGAGAACTTTTACTGAATAGGAGAGAAACCATGAATCAGAATCCATCTTCTACAAATAAAAAAAGCTACACGGGACTCGTCGTGTTCCTATCGATTTTAATAAATGCATTGGTCGTTGTCCTTTTCTTTTTACCGGAGTATGAGGGGGAAACGGGCTTTGACATCACAGTATTGCCATTATTGAATGCAGTTTTCAATAGTTTTACTTTTGTGTTTTTACTAGCAGCGCTTTGGTTTATCCTGCGTAAAAACATCAAACTGCACCGCCGCTTCATATTTGCCGCATTCACATCAACAACATTGTTTTTAATCTCGTACGTTTCGTATCATTATCTAGCTGAATCAACTTCATATGGCGGAGAAGGACCATTAAAATACATCTATTATTTCATTTTGATCACCCACATCATTTTAGCAGCAGTCATCGTTCCATTAGCACTATTGTCCCTAGTCCGTGGTTTGACCATGCAAGTTGAAAAACACCGTAAAATTGCAAGGTGGACAATGCCTTTATGGCTTTATGTCAGCCTGACAGGAGTATTGGTCTATATCCTGATATCTCCTTATTACTAGGTTTTGTTGAATTTTAAGGTGGATATTATTTAATAGAAATTCACGACACTCCTGCTGGAAAAGTGAGCCAGGTAAGACCCCACAGCGAGGGACGAGCGAGGAGGCTTACGGATCGCTGGGATTTTCGGAAGAATAACAGAGCCTTTTACTCAAAGCGGGGTGGCCCATGAGCCGGATGGAACTTGATACTCGAAAATTGAATCGGAAAATTCTCAATGTCTACTGGTTGATTATTTTTTTAGCGATCATTATCAAGCTCATCAATTATAATTTCTCCGATGCACCATTAGGAGAATACCTGATCTATTTTGTAGCTATTCCAGGTGTAATCGGGGCTTTGATCGTCATGGGTTCAGAGATTGCAGTCCGGTTGGACAATCCTGTAAAAGATTTTATCGTCATCACGGCTGGGCTTTTGATTGCGCTTAATTTCATCTACAGCCGGCCCGATTTAATCATAGTGAAAGCGGCTTTGTTTTTGCCTATTCTTACTTCTGGCGCTTATTTCAAAAAGAGGATCATCATATACACGACTGTGTTGACCATTGTCAGCTATTCCACACTTTCCGTCATTGATCCTATGTTAAGGAGTAGTATCGGTGTCATTGAACATTTCACATTACTGGCGATGTTATCGATTGCTGCCCTGGCCGTTATCGGAATCACTGAAAGAGGGCTAGAACTGACCGAGCATTATCGTCAGTCAATAGAGGACCAACAGGATCTGCTCGTAAAAAATACACTGATGGAAAAGCTGTCGAAAACCGATTCCTTAACGGGTATGTATAACCAAATCTCATTCCATCAATACTTAAACGAACTGCTTGCACACCATTCGCAATATCATTTTTCAATCCAAATGGCGATCTTTGACCTCGACAATTTCAAACAGGTCAATGACACGTATGGCCATCGTGCTGGTGATGAGGTGTTGAAACAAATCGCGGAATTGATCCAGGAGGAGATCACCAGTGATGATTTTGCTGCACGCTATGGTGGAGAGGAATTCATTGTGCTCTTTGTCGGAAAACCGATGGAAAGAACGATCGAGTTGATTGAAGGGATCCGAAGTAAAATCCAATGTATTTCATTCCGTGTATTGGAAGGATCACGGGTGACTGTTAGCATAGGGGTTAACGAATACGATGCAGGCATGGGTAAAGAAGCATTCTTTGAAAAAGCGGACAAACTCCTGTACTCTGCAAAGCGAAATGGTAAAAATCAAGTAAAGACAGGCTAGAAAGAACCTCGGTATTCGCAGGTTTTTTCTTTTTGGTTTTGTAAGAGGGAAAAACGGAAGCCTACCCGAATCATTGTCCGAAGAGGGGCTTCCTCCCATTGCACTCCTGATAAAAGAAATCCTGTGGCTCCATAAGGAAACTTTGGATAAAATGGCTTTGTTAATCTTCGTTGTTGATTTCAAACGAAATTCACGACACTCCTGCGGGAACAGCGAGCCAGGTGAGACCCCGCTGTTATCAAAAGGATCTTCGATTATAATAATGAACTTCGACTAAATACCACCACGTCCTATGGTGAACGTCGAAGCTCGCGGAAGTAGGTAAATGCAAGAAGGGGTGTCTAGCTCAGCGACCAGTCACTTGGATCACTTCAAACTTCCTCCGGCGTTGACAGCCTCTTCGTTAGTTTTCCAGTGACCTACGTGACTAATCGGGTCGCTTCCGCTTTTCGTTTGCCCGCGGAAAGGGAGTGAATTTCGAAGAAATCAACATCATTCTTTAACAAAGCCTTTAAAATAAATAAAAGGGATTGGCTATTCAACAGAGAATATAACGATTCTGCTAATTTTTCAGGGAGGGTTCAATATGACAACAATCGCATTCATCAGACATGGGGTTACAAATTGGAATCTAGAAGCGAGAGCTCAAGGGCAATCAGATATTCCTCTTAATGAAGAAGGAATAATGCAAGCGAAAGCATTAGGCCGTCGATTTGAAGGAGGAGAATGGGATACGATCTACTCGAGTGACCTGAGCCGAGCAAAAACGACAGCAGAAGCAGTCGGGGAGGTTCTGAACCTTCCAGTACAAACGGATGAAAGACTTCGGGAACTGCATTGGGGAGAAATGGAAGGCACGAATGAGGAGGAGCGGATTGAACGGTGGGGCGAGAACTGGAAGGATCTTGACCTTAAATTTGAAAAAGAAGAAAGCATTGTCGCAAGAATTCGGTCCTTCATGGATGAGGTGCTGCTTAAACATCCTAACGAGCGGATCATCGTGGTCAGCCATGGCGCTCTACTCAATCATTTGTTGAAACACTTGAAAAATGATTTTGAAAGATGCCGTTTTGGTAATACATCCGTATCAATTTTCCAGTTTGTTGATGAAAAGTGGGATATTAAGCTTCTCAATTGTTCTGAACATCTTTCGACGATTGAGGAAAGAGAAGCTTGAGCGAATATTACCACTTTAGCGAAGAGGGGCAAATCAAGGAGTTCCAACCGCGAAAATCACCATCTTTTCCGGAGGAGCCGCCTTATGTTTGGGCGATAGACAGAGCGCACAGCCCTCTCTATCTGTTCCCGAGAAACTGTCCACGGATCGCATTTTGGAAAAACGTTCGCACCAAAACTGAAGATACCCAGACGTTCAACGTGGATACAAGGATGGTCATTGTAATTGAAAATCGCTGGGTGGAGCGGTTGAAGAGTGGGGTTCTCTATCAATATACGTTTGGTGGGGATTCGTTTAAGTGTTTTGATCGTAACGCAGGTTATTACACCTCCCGTTCAACGGTGGTTCCTACCTCTGTCCAAAGGCTGGAAAGGTTGCCTCAGCTGCTTGAAAAAGAAGGGATCGAAATACGGTGTCTACCGACTTTGAAATCCTTAAGATATGAAATTCCGAGCTCCACGTTAAGCTTTTCGATGATCAGGATGAGGAATGCAATAGAGTGATTCCTTCTTCAAGCCAAACGTGGTATGATGGATTAATGAATTTTCAAGTTGGGGGAGACATCATGAAATCATTCATCATACGTTTGATAAGTTTTGTGCTTGGCCTAAGTTTGATATCACTTGGGGTTAGTTTAACGATAAAAGCAGAATTAGGAACAGGTGCCTGGGATGCCCTCAATGTCGGTCTCTCGAAAACGATTGGTTTGACCGTCGGAAGCTGGGTGTTCATTGTGGGCATTGTGTTGATCATATTGAATGCAATCCTTTTACGAACACGTCCTGACGTTCTTGCTGTCATTACGATCTTTTTAGCAGGAGTATTCATTGACAGCTGGCTGCTCTTGGTTTTTGATCAATTCAATACGAGTGGATTAGTTCAACAAATCATCATATTCGTAGTCGGGATGGTGATAATAGCTTTTGGAATTTCTGTTTATTTGCAAGCGAAATTCCCGCTCATCCCGATTGATAAACTTATGTTGGCAATCCAGGAACGACTGGGTGTCAGTATGGGTGTTGCAAAAACGATCGGAGAATTGTCTGCCCTCGTTGTTGCTTTTCTTTTCAGCGGTCCTATAGGATTAGGGACGTTGATCGTCACATTCACGATTGGTCCACTTGTCCAATTGTTCGCGCCACCAGTTCAAAAATTCCAGCAACGGTTACAATCATGATTATACGCGGATCGCTTCTTTCTATGGAGCGATCTTTTTGTATTTTAGGACTTGTTAACACCCTCTGTAGATTTTAAGAAATTTGCGACACTCCTGCGGGAAAAGCGAGCTAAGCAAGATCCCACTGTTTTTAAAAGGATCTTCGACTATAATAATGAACTTCGACTAAATACCACCACGTCCTATGGTGAACGTCGAAGTCAGTACATCCTGTACAAAAAGTACGTTCTATGGTGAACGTCGAAGCTCGCGGAAGTAGGTAAATGCAAGGAAGTGGTGTCTAGCTCAGCGACCAGTCACTTGGATCACTTCAACCTTCCTGCGACGGCGACAGCCTCCCCGTCCGTTTTCCATTGACCTACGTGACTAATCAGGTCGCTTCCGCTTTTCGTTTGCCCGCTGAAAGGGAGTGAATTTCACAAAAATCAAATATATAAACTAACAGAACCTAATGTTAAAGGAATTCGTAAAGATGTTCCGTATAGTTAACATTAAAGAAAAAAATCGGAGGTCATTCAATATGCATGCAGGTACAGTGAAAGAATTGATCCGTTATCCCGTAAAATCCATGCAAGGGGAATTTTTATCAGCAATCCGAGTCCATGATTATGGGGTGGAGGGGGACCGGATATTCGCATGGGAAAAGAATAATAAGCCAGGAAGCCATCTGACCATCTCAGATTCACCTTTTCTATTAGAGTACGATGTGAAACTAGAAGAAGAGGGCACACTCGTATTTATAAAAGAAGGCGAGCGTTTTGAGGAGGGTAACCTGAAAGTACATAAAGATCTCGAGGATAAAGCAGGGATGAGTATCTCTTTGGTACATACAGACCCGGAAGGCCCAGGACCGTCATATTGGGATTCGCCGTTATTACTTACGTACAAGGAATCGTTGAAAGAACTGAAAAAGTTATGTAACCGGGAGGAAATGGATATGCTGCGTTTCCGACCGAACCTGGTTATGGATCTTGGGGAGGCAAAGCCTTTTGCAGAAGAGTCATGGATCGGCAAAGACATCAAGATAAATGATGTAATCCTGCATGTTGAAAAAGGCTGTGAACGTTGTGCCTATGTCAATGTAGACGCCAAAACCCAGGAAGTCGATACAAACGTCCTAAAGACCGTCGTCAAGGAAAACAAACAGATCTTCGGTGTTTATGCATCGGTAAAAAAGACCGGCACAATCAATGTTGATGATAGGATTGAAGTGCTATGAAGTGAGCAGAAGATTCCATCGATTTTTGACTAAGTATGGGGTAAACAGGGTTCTCTTCCGTTATGCCAACTAGTTGAATACCAGAAGCAGATAAGGGGCTGTCCCAAAAGTGTCTGAGTCTCTCCGAACTTAACAACATTTTGAGAAAAATCGTGGTTTTGATTCAAAATGTTGTGTTGGAGGTGTCTGACACTTTTCTTTTAGGACAGCCCTTCCTTTTTAAACGGAAAAATCCACCTCTAGATTAAGAAAAAGGACTACTTTTCAGGCTTTCACACCTAATTTCCGAACACCTGTGCACCATAACTACAAAAAAAGCGTGGCTATCCACAAAAACAAGGCATAAATTACAAAAACATGAAATTACCTACAAATAACCGAAATTATCTACAAAAGTGGAGGATCTATCTACAAAAACCTAATATGCAAAAAATAGGAGACTTCAAAAAAAGAAGTCTCCTCATGTCAGCTCAGGTGCTTTACGATGTTTCGTCGCTTGTTCATACGCATATGCCAGACCAATCAAGGAAGGTTCACTGAATGCAAGACCTGAGAATACTACGCCTACAGGCTTCCCCTCTTCTGTAAAGCCTCCAGGTACAGCGATGGATGGGTAACCTGCCTTAGCGGTGACCCCTGCGCCGTTTGAATTAGGGAAAAGAAGGGCATCCAGTTGATGTTCTGCCATTACCACATCAATTCCCCTTGTCCGGGAAAGTTGTAGATCACGTAATCGACTCTCAATATAATCCGGTTCTGTCAATGTACCTGATGTCTTATCTGATTCAATCAGGATATCTTGGCCATATTTCAATGCACGATTTTGATGCTCCTCATTAAACCGGATCACATCTGATAAAGAGTGAACCGGAGAGATGGATGGCAGTTTACTTAAATACGCATTCAGATCAGATTTGAATTCATACTTCAGGACGTTGTAATCCCACGTATGATCGGACTCCATCGGAGAAATCGATTCAAGTTCAATGATGGTAGCGCCTGCCTCCCGAATATGCTCGATCGCGTTGTCCATCACCTTCCGTTGCGGATCAGGGAGAATATCGATATAGAGGGAATGGGCTACCCCGATTCTTGCGCCATGAAGCGCATTTGCATTCAAGAAAGACGTGTAGTCGTGATAGCTCCGCTCAATGCTTGTTTGGGTGATCGTATCTTTCTGATCCTGCCCTGTTAATGCCCCTAACAAGATTGCTGCATCAGTTACAGAACGTGCAATCGGTCCTGCTGTATCTTGACTGTGTGACAACGGGATGATTCCTGCACGGCTGATAAGCCCCACTGTCGGCTTAATCCCGACCACATTATTCTGACTGGCAGGGCTAAGGATTGAGCCGGACGTTTCGGTACCGATGGCAAGCGTTGAGAAATGCGCTGAAACGGCAACCGCCGAGCCAGAGCTTGAACCACCGACATCAAAATGACTCCCATACGGATTCAGCACCTGCCCGCCTCTGGAGCTGTACCCATTTTTCATCGACAGGCTCATGAAGTTCGCCCACTCCGTCATATTCGCTTTCCCTAAAATGACTGCACCTGCTTCACGGAGTTTCCGTGCGACTGTTGCATCTTCTTCCGCATAGTGATCCGCGAGTGCAAGTGATCCGGCGCTCGTATGCATCAAGTCTGCTGTTCCGATATTATCTTTTAAAAGGACCGGGACCCCGTGCAGAAGACCTCTCATCCCTTTCAATTTCCGTTCTGCATCAAGAGTTTCCGCAATTTGCAATGCTTCTGGATTCACTTCTAGTACAGCATCTAAATTCGCCCCGGCATGGTTGTTTTTTGTGATATATTCCAGACAACGACTGACAAGCTGCAGTGAAGACAGCTCACCATTGTTCATCGCTTTTTGGATTTCAAGGATCGTGGCACGTTCCAGCCAATCCTCGTTGCGCAGTTTATAACTTTCCCTCATTCCTCTAGACTCCTTTTATGTAATCTAATAACTAATTTCAACAGTATTGAACCGAACTCCTTTTATAAGAAGGGACATATAATGACAATTTTCTCCGAGAATCTGATACGATAAACACAAGCGATAAATTAATAACAATGGGACAATGTTGAATTGTATCCGCTTTCATACTACTATTAAACTATAAAATTGGTCATCTTTGGCTGATTGGGGGAAGGTGAAATTAATGGGGAAGACGAAACACAGTGGTCCGATGAAACTGACAAAGAGTCCCGATCCATCCTTATGGGCGAGCAAGGTTCCATTCGGATTAGGTAAAATAAAGCCGCATCACATACGAGATACGGTAAAAGTTGCATGGGAAAACAAAGACAATCTTCCTTATGCAACACGAATTTTGACTCAGGGCGTATGCGATGGTTGTGCCCTTGGAGTTGCAGGTTTACAGGACCAAACGTTGCAAGGACCACATTTATGTACAACAAGGTTAAATGTTTTACGTTTGAATACGATGTCTGAGATGAAGCCTGAAGTCATTCATGCAGACATTGATGAGCTAAGGAAAAAGAGCAGTACAGAATTACGGAAACTAGGAAGGATCCCCTATCCATTGATCCGAAAACCGGGTGATAAGAAGTTCAGCCGCCTTTCCTGGGATGACGCTCTTGACCTCATCGCAGGGAAAATGAAGAAACTTGAACCGAAACAGTACGGATTTTATTTGACATCACGTGGCATAACCAATGAATCGTATTACACGGCAGCGAAGGTTGCGCGTTTCTTAGGTACGAATAACATCGATAATGCCTCACGAATCTGTCACTCACCTTCAAAAACTGCATTGACAAGGTCACTTGGGATTGGTGCTTCTAGTTGTAATTATAAAGATTGGATCGGAACCGATGTCCTTGTGTTCTGGGGCTCAGTTGCAGCCAATAACCAACCGGTTTCAACAAAATATATGTACGCAGCGAAACGCAAAGGGACGAAAATCATTATCATCAACCCTTACTACGAACCATCGATGGAGAAATATTGGATTCCTTCGATCGCTGAGTCCGCTTTATTTGGTACCAAAATTGCAGATGACGTCTACCAGGTCAACATTGGCGGGGACATTGCATTCATGCATGGAATCATGAAACACTGGTTCGAGATGGAAGAGAAAGCACCCGGCTCTGCAATCAATCATGATTTTATACGGGAGCATGTCACTGGACTCGCTGAACTGAAAGAAAAAGTCCAGTCCTATGATTGGGAGACACTTGAAAAATCGTCTGGACTATCGAAAGAGCGAATCGAAGAGCTTGCAATAGTTTTGGCAAAATCAAATTCCGCTGTATTCGTCTGGTCGATGGGCTTGACGCAGCATCGCTTCGGCACGGATAATGTCTCGCAAGTTGCCAACCTGGCACTGTTACAAGGATTTTTAGGAAGAGAACATTGCGGTGTCATGCCCATTCGCGGGCATTCAGGAGTCCAAGGGTCTGGAGAGATGGGTGCTGATCCTTTCGTTCTTCCAGGCGGTGGATTCACTGATCAAAACGTTGATCGTGTTGAAAAGGTATGGGGATATACCATACCAAGATGGCAAGGTGATATTGTCGGTGTGTCCCTTGAAAATGCTTTGCTTCCAGAAGAGCATGAACATAAATTGAAGCTTTACTATATGTCGGGTGGGAATTTCCTCGAGACGATGCCGAACCCTGATTTTGTCAAACAATGCCTGGAAAGTGTTGATATACGTGTGCATCAGGATATCATTTTCAATACCTCCACCTTCGTTGATGCGAAAGAAGCTGTGGTCGTCCTCCCAGCAATGACGCGATATGAACAGCCTGGAGGAGGAACATCGACTTCCACGGAACGAATGGTTTACTTTTCGCCGGAAATCAAAGGTCCTCGAATAGAAGAAGCGCGCTCAGAGTGGCAGATCTACGTGGATTTGGCAAAGCGAGTAAAGCCAGAACAAGCACACCTTATTGATTTCAAAAATGCGCAGGAAATCCGTGATGAAATTGCTAAAGCGGCTCCGAATTATGATGGAATCCAGCATTTGAAAGAGAAAGGTGATGTATTCCAATGGGGAGGGGCCTGGCTTTGTGAAGATGGTGTATGCCCGACACCTGATGGGAAGGGCAATCTGATCGCGATGGATCTTCCAGAGCTCCGCAAAGCAGAAGGTCATTTTTATGTGACCACGCGACGAGGCAAGCAATTCAATTCCATGATCTATTCCGATCAGGACCCGTTCAATCAGGCGGAACGTTATGATGTTTTGATGAATGAAGAAGACGGGAAAAAATACGGCATCGAGCAAGGGGATGCAATCGTTGTTTATAACAAGCATGGATTATTCCATGGGAAAGCGCGATTTGTTGATGTGAAACCCGGAAACATCCAGGTGCACTGGCCGGAAGGAAATGTACTCATTCCAAAAGGGGTTTATGAGCAATTCGCAGGAATCCCTGAGTATAATACAGCTGTCATTGTCGAAAAATCAGAAACCTTCCATGCCCAAAAAGATACAAAATATCTTGAAAAACGAATTGAAGAACTGGAAATGGAAGTCGGATAAGATCAAGACGAGAAAGGGGTGCTTTTTGATTTCCCCTTTCTTTTTCAATGGGCTATATTGATGTTGATTCTATATGAAAAAATTTTTGGAAATTTACGACACTCCCGCGGAAAGGGAGGGAATTTCGCAAAAATTCATTATCATTAACAGAAACTTTCAATTAAAATTCAAGAATAGAAAGGACACACGGGATATGGCTGATAAATTGATTTTCGAACCTTCTTGGGAAAAGGCGATTGCAGTCCAAGACCGAAATAAAATCGAACAGTTACATAAGAAATCACCCATACAGGAAGGGAAACTGACATGGACACCAATCCGAGCTGCAATGAATCATCAAGGATCATTGTTAGCAATGGTTCTCATCCAAAATGGTACAACAGAAACGTTTGAAGCGGACGGAATCCTCATCGACTATTATGAAAAAGAAAGAGGAGTTGTCGCTTCATCCCGTTTTGAGTTACCACAGGTTGTCGTACCTTCCAATGCGTCAATGCCCTGGACATTTGTTTTTCCAAAAGTAACCATACAGCAACGCCCTCTGCTAATTGATTGGAATTTAAAACTATATAAAAATTCAAATGATTGAAAAATATTAAAATTTTCCTACTCTTGTACTATTTACTATGGTAAAATAAGTATGATTATACATTCGAAAAGGGGGATGTTATATATGAAGTTTAGAAAACTCTCACTTGTTATTGCTAGCTTACTAGCTATTGCAATGGTAATGACAGGATGCGGTTCACTTGGCGGCGGAGCAGACGCTGATCCAGAAGAAATCAGCATGCTGACAGGTGGTACGGGTGGTACATATTATCCACTTGGCGGGGAAATCGCAACCATCATGTCTGACAACACAGAGAAAACAGTATCAGCACAGGCGTCTGGTGCTTCAGTAGAAAATATGCAAACGCTTCAAGATGGGGAAGCAGATCTAGCATTCACTCAAACGGACATTGCTAGTTATGCAGTCGATGGGAAGTTGATGTTCGAAGATGCTGCAACTGATAATGTACAAGCTATCGGTACATTGTACCCTGAAACGATTCAAATCGTGGTTTTGAAAGATAGTGACATCGAGTCTGTGGAAGATCTTAAAGGGAAAAGGGTCTCGATAGGAGATGTCGGAAGTGGAACAGCAGAAAATGCAAAACAAATCCTTGAAATCCATGGACTGACTCTTGATGACATCGAAGTCGAAAACCTGGCTTTTGATGAATCAACAGAACTCATGCAGGATGGCGATATTGATGCTGCATTCATCACATCTGGAGCTCCGACAGGAGCAGTTGAAGGACTTTCAGCTCAAAAACCGGTTCGTATTGTACCAGTTGCTGCTGACAAAGCAAAAGAACTTAGCGATAAGTATCCGTTCTATGCTGAGGACACGATCCCTGCAGGGACATACGGCCTTGAAGAAGATGTCGAAACAGTAGCTGTATTGGCGATGCTTGTAGCTCGTGCGGATTTGAGTGAGGATGCAGTTTATAACTTGACCAAAGCATTCTTTGACAACGTTGATAGTGTCAAGCATGCAAAAGGCGAATTGATCAGCCCAGAAAAAGCCCTAAATGGTGTTGGAATCGATCTTCACCCAGGTGCAGAGAAATACTTTAAAGAAGAAGGCTTGAAATAATAACCTAATGAGTGAATGAGGCTGGCTCAAAACTGAAGTGACACCTTTCCATCTCTTGTTTAGTTGGAAAACGTCACATACTGATTGAGTCAGCCTTCCTTATATCATTGGCTCTGTCCGGATGTGTTAGATGATGGAAAAATATATGAAGATTTTGCGTCGCTTGATTATCGTGATCGGGCTTATTTTAATAGTGGTTATACCTTATGGAAAAGTATTAGCCATATCTTTTGAAAATAGCGGGAAGGTCATTGCGTATGTGAAGGTGGACGAGAATGCTCGTTTTCACATTCAATACACACACTCAGTCCATCATACACCCGTAAAGGAAACTTATAAAATCAATGAAAACAAAGAAATCGTTCAAACCGAACTAGCTTATAAAAACTTTGCCATCGGCATGCCTTCTAATGCTACGGGTGAGGAAAAGTTCGTTGAAAAGGACGGGACCTATTACATTACCAATATGAATAGGATTTTCCCTTATATCGACGTTCGAATCGGACAAATCATTGCAAATCATACATTAATCTTAAACAATGATGAGTTCCCTTTGGATCAGGTTGTTGAACCAGGCAGCTGGATTCGTTTGAAGGTTCAACCTATGAATCTATGGCAACGGCTGAAAGGAGATGAGATTTTTGGATGAAAAAGGCTTGAAAAAAGACCAGCAGGTTACAGATAAAGAATTAGAGCAAATGATGGCGAAATACGATCCTGAAGCCGGTTTTCGTAGATTGACAGGGATTCTGGGCTGGATTGTCACGATACTTCTATTAAGTTTTTCTTTATACCAATTATATACGTCTACCCTTGATCGCTTTTCACCACAGGTACACCGTTCCATCCACTTAGGGTTTGCTCTGTCGTTAGCTTTTTTACTGTTTCCCGCTTCTAAAAAGAAAAAGGCGAAGGATGCGAAACGAAAATTCCAGATCACATGGCTCGATGGATTGCTGGCCACATTGAGTGTAGTTGTAGGGCTCTATTGGCCATTCAATATCAATGAACTCGTCCAGCGGGTCGGACGACTTGAAACAATGGACCTCCTAGTAGGAGTCCTTGCGATTGTACTCGTACTAGAAGCGACACGTAGGGTAGTCGGGCTTCCGATTACGATTATTGCGGTGGTCTTTTTGTCTTACGCTTATTTAGGACCGATCATGCCAGGTTTCCTGCAGCATCGCGGAATTGGAATTGAACGAATCATTCGTACAATGTTCTTTACGACAGAAGGGATTCTTGGAACACCATTGAAAGTTTCGTCCACGTTCATCTTCCTGTTCTTATTATTCGGCGCGTTTTTAGTAAAAACCGGAGTCGGACAATATTTCAATGATCTAGCAGTTGCTTTGACGGGGAGACGTACCGGCGGACCAGCTAAGGTTGCGATTTTTTCAAGCGCACTTCAAGGGACGATTTCCGGAAGCTCTGTCGCAAATGTCGTAACTTCAGGTTCCTTTACGATTCCGATGATGAAGAAACTTGGTTATCGGAAAGAATTTGCAGGAGCAGTAGAAGCAGCTGCGTCTACAGGAGGTCAGTTAATGCCACCGATCATGGGGGCAGCAGCCTTTTTAATGGTCGAATTTATCGGTGGAGGGATCACATACTGGGAAATCGCAAAGGCAGCCGCGATTCCAGCTTTGCTCTATTTTACGGGAATTTGGATCATGACCCATTTCCAGGCGAAGAAAATCGGATTGAAGGGTCTCAGTAAAGAGGAAATGCCGGACCGGAAGGAAGTGCTGAAAAAGATCTATCTTTTAGCACCGATTTTCGTTGTTGTCATTTTGCTGATGTCAGGAATGAGTGTCACACGTGCTGCACTATGGTCGATCGTCTCCTGTATCGTGGTCGGAGCGATCAATAAAGATACACGGATGGGGCCGAAGGATTTTGCTGAAGCATTAATCAATGGTGCCCGTACTGCGATTGGCGTCGCAACAGCAACAGCTTGTGCTGGGATCATCGTCGGTGTCGTAACCCTGACAGGTCTGGGACTTAAGATGGCAGGCGGTCTGATCGACTTATCGAATGGCATCTTGTTTTTTACTCTATTCTTTACGATGGTGGCCTCGATCATCCTAGGTATGGGATCACCGACGACCGCAAACTATGTCATTACGGCGACAATTGCTGCACCAGCATTGTTAGCCCTGGATATTCCTGATTTATCTGCACACATGTTCGTCTTTTACTTTGGAATCATAGCGGACATTACACCACCGGTAGCTCTTGCTGCCTTCGCTGCTGCGGGGGTCTCTGGCGGCGAGCCGCTCAGGACCGGGGTGAATTCGGCAAAACTGGCCATAGCAGCCTTTATCATTCCGTATATATTCGTCTACTCCCCTGAGTTGATGATGATCGATACGACGTGGGATCAGACCCTATGGATCGTCTTTACATCCGTTCTAGGGATGATTGCAATCGGAGCGGCAATGATCGGATATTGGATGCGCAAAACTCATTGGATAGAACGGATTGTGGCGCTAGCTGCAGGTATCATGTTGATTTATCCAGAAGGTTCTACTGATTTATATGGACTAGCTATCTTTATCGGACTATTCGCTTTGCAGTTTTTCATCAAACGCAATGAATCTGATCAGAAACCTCAATCAGCAGGTGCATAAGTTTAAAATGGGGAGGGGCTTATTGAAGCTCTTCCTCTTTATTTAACAGACATGTATATATTATTGGTATCTGTGAAACTGACTTCTACGTTTATCATAGGACGTGGTGATGTTTAGTCGAAGTTCATTATTATAGTCGAGATCCTTAATTCACTGCGGGGTCTTGCCTGGATCGCAGTTCTCGCTGGAGTGTTGCAAATTATAACTTGAAAATTTTTCCAAACCAATTAACTTTATTCTTTACCTGAACAAAAGTAAAAAACTTTATCATAAATTTTGACAGGACAAAAAGAAGAACGTTATAATTATCTCGAATTCGAGATAATTTCTCAAAGGAGATCCAGCACATATGAAAGACTCATCATTGGAATTATTCGTTGTACTTTCCCGCGCATATCAATCGATTATGGAGGTGGCTCGAAAAGATATACAAAGGTATGGTCTGAATTTGACTGAATTCGGTGTACTTGAACTTCTTTACCATAAAGGACCACATCCTTTACAAAAAATCGGCGGAAAAATTTTATTGGCAAGTGGAAGTATAACGTATGTCGTCGATAAATTAGAAGAAAAAGGATACTTAGAAAGAAAAGCGTGTGAAAAGGATCGACGAATCACGTATGCCTATTTGACGGAAAAAGGAAAGACGTTGATGGAAGACATTTTCCCTTCACATGAAGAAGTGTTGAAGCAAGCTTTAAACGGTATTACGGAGGCCGAAAAAACAGAGGCAATTCGGTTGTTGAAAGAGCTTGGGAAGTACGCTGCGGGAAGGAATTGATTTTTAGCTTGGCTTTGCCAAGTTTTCTTTACGACATAAATCTCGAATTCAAGATATATGAAACTAGTACATTTTTATAGAAATACGATTAAATTCATTCAGGTATGGGAATTTATAAACAGACGAAATTTTAGAGGAGTGATGTTTAAATGACAACGAAAATTTTGATTCCTTATTACAGTGCTTACGGACATATCTACCAAATGGCTCAAGCGGTAGCAGAAGGAGCAAGTCGAGTAGAGGATACAGAAGTAAAGCTTGTCCGAGTGAAGGAGTTTGGAGAAGTGAAGGATGCGATGTCTTCCCAGGAGTATTACGTAAAGGCACAAGAAATGCAGTCCGACATACCAGAAGCAACTCATGACGACTTGCGGTGGGCTGACGGAATCATTTGGGGAATCCCTACACGTTATGGTTCGATGCCTGCACAAATGAAACAATATCTTGATTCAGCTGGTGGATTGTGGATGAACGGTGAACTTGAGGGTAAAGCGACGGCTGTGTTCACTAGCACAGGGTCCGTCCATGGTGGTCAAGAAGCGACAGCTCTTACATCTTTCGTACCATTCATGCATTTCGGGTTAATCTATGTTGGGTTACCATATGGTGAAAACCCAGAACAGTTGACTGCAGAGGCAAATGGGGGATCCCCTTATTCTGCATCGACGATTGCGGGACCACAAGGTGGAGAACAGCCGAAGGAAGTTGACCTTGTCATGGCAGGACGTCTTGGGGAACGAGTGGCTAAAATTTCAAAAGCGCTAAAACCATTACGATAAATTTGCAAAGGGTTGGCCGAGTGTAGGTCAATCCTTTTTCTGAGGCAATGTTATCATCATGCGAGGAGGCTCATTATGACACTGAAAATAGAAATTTATTCTGACTATGTATGACCGTTCTGTTATTTAGCGGAGTTTCCGCTAGCAGAAGCGTTGGAAGGGAAGGATGTTGAAGTCGAGTGGATGCCGTTTGAGCTGCGGCCAGAACCTACACCAACGCTTGATCCCGATTCGGATTATATTCGAAATGCCTGGCATCAATCGGTCAAACCCCTTTCTCAGGAATTAGGCGTGGAGATGAACTTTCCTCCAGTACAACCAAGAACTCACTTACCATTTGAAGGATTCCAATATGCGAAGGAACAGGGGAAAGCGAATGAATACAATCATAGAATGTTAAGGGCATTTTTCGTGGAAGGAAAGGATATTGGTCAAATCGATGTACTGGTAGATCTTGGTGAAGAAGTTGGCTTGGATGGTACGGAATATCGTAAAGCGCTTGAATCGAGAAAATATAAGGAACAGCATCAAGAAGCATTGAGGGCAGCCGTTCAAAAAGATATCAGAGCTGTTCCCACATTTTTCATCGGTGACCGGAAGATTCAGGGCTTATATCCTGCAGATCGCCTTTCAGAAATCATTGATGAAGAATTGAATAAACAGAAAAGCACATCCGAGGAATTTGAAGGAACATCCTGTGACGTTGATGGCTGTTAAAAACTACTGACTCGTTCAGTAGTTTTTTATTGCAGAGATTCAACCAATTTCCTTTATCTTAAAAGATAAAAGCCGATATAAAGGGAAATCATTCGCATTGGGGGTTCGGTCGATGACGATGGCGGCGACACAACATATCACGAATTTACTGAATGGGGCAATCGGCGTCATAAAGACGGTCATACCTATGGAGTTCGAAATGGGAAAGCCTCAAAGCGAAATCAAATTCGAACATAAGGACCCACAACAAGCAGGTGTAATCATTGGTCTTGAAAAAGAAATCAATGGTTCACTCCTTTTCCTTGCGTCAAAAACTTTTTTCGGCGAATGCGGGAATAAAATGTATGGGATGCCATTTGAAGGTGAGATGCTTGATTCTTTTATCGGGGAGTTGGGTAATATCCTCGCTGGCAATATTGCAACACAGTTAGCGAGTGCAGACATTACGGTCGACATCACAACCCCTCGAATGGTAAACGAAGTTTCAATTACGGATGCTGTGAAACTCTTATTGTTACCATTGAAATTTGATACAGAAGAACTGACCATCGTTTTTGCAATCTATTAATGGCTGCAGAAAGGGGTGAATTTCACAAAATAGAGCAAAGAAAAAGAAGCTGTCCATTTCGGAGCAGCCTCTTAACTATAAACGTAACTTAAATCCAATCTTGTACCTTTTTGTGATCTGTCACTAACATGAGGATTTTTCCTTCATCAAGTCTTTCCTCATATTCATCAGCCTCTTGTTGTGAGAAGCCCATTTCTTTGAACTTCGCTCTCAATTCGTCACCCTTCTTGTTGAATATATTTCCGACAGCCGTATCGAGTCCCATTTCTTTAACTCCGACCGTGTTGGCATCTGCACTGCCAGCTATCCTGTTTGTACGGTCCTCATCATGGGAGATTACATACACATCGTCTTTATTTAATCCTCGGTTTTGCAAGTCTTTCACATCATTCTTCAACGCTTCATCATTAACATATTCTCTTACAATAGGTTTTGCCATTTTGTAAAACCTCCTTTTGTCAATGTATTATTTCAATTTCACAATAACAGGTTGTTTAAACCTCTTTTCATCTAAATATCGATTAACGCTCCGTTACATCAATTTTACGATTGTTGCGAAGGGTAAATCTTTGCGTAAGAGATTAAGATTAGTAAAGTGGTAAGGAGGGAAATAGGGGTGTGTGAAGGAGGAGATAGAATGACCGATAAAAAAAGTTTGGAAGCTTGTCCATCCTCTCCAAATTGTGTGTCATCCCAAAGTGCTAGTGAAAAACATAATATCTCGCCTATCTCATACAACAGTTCTTCTGATCATGCCTATGAAACAATATTGAAAGTACTTAACAACATGAGCGGGACCAAGGTGGTAGAAGAAGCGAAGGATTATATTCGAGCTGAGTGCAAGTCGAAGTGGCTGAAGGTCGTATCCGATTTGGAATTTTTACTTGATGAGAGCAACAAGATCGTCGATGTCCGGGCAGCGTCCCGAGTCGGATATACAGATTTAGGTACCAATCGAAAAAGAGTCGAATATATTAGACAGAAATTCATCCAAAAGGTTTAAACGTCTAGAAAAATGGAAGCGACAATGGGTTCATGAAAGACTCCCGTTGTAACTTCCATTCTTTCTTACTTTAGTAATGTTAATTAATACTGTAGATTTCTGACTAAGTTTGATTGAAGCGAAATTCACGACACTCCTGCGGGAAAAGCGAGCCAGGCGAGACCTACAGCGAATTAAGGATCTTCGACTATAATAATGAACTTCGACTAAATACCACCACGTCCTGTGGTGAACGTCGAAGCCAGCAGAAGGAACGCTTCTAAGAATTTTCATCGCAGACACGAAAATGATTTCATTTTTGTGTCGAGATCCTGTGCAAGTGAGGAGGCTTGCGGAATTGGGTTAATACAGAGAAGTGATATCTAGCTCAGCGACCAATCACTTGGATCACTTCAAACTTCCTGCGGCGGCAACACATTGATTGACATGCTTATGAGTTAGCCCACGCAGAACCAAGTCTTTGTTTGGTTCGAGCTTCCTCGTCCGTTTTCCAGTGACCTACGTGACTAATCGGGTCGCTTCCGCTTTTCGTTTGCCCGTGGAAAGGGAGTGAATTTCGAGAAATCAGAAATATAGAAAATGCATCCAGAGAATCACCAAAAACTAGATGCAAGATTTTCTTTAAAAGTTTCATAACCGATATTACGTCTTAACTTGTGTTAATCCGATTGAATTCTAATAGAAGGAGGGAAGATTGATAGAAGACTTTGACCTGCATTGGCAAATCTCAAAGTTTTTTGTAGATAATTTCTTTGTTCTGGCTTTCAGATTGTGACAAACATTGAGACAACCTTTACGTATACTTGGGTTCATAAATGAATAAGATGATAAGTTCCGGGAATGAGGAGGTGGATGTTTGTTTCGGAACCCAATCAATTGATGAGGGAGAAAGGGGTATAGGTTTCATGATGAGCGAAATCGTTACGTATTGTTTAGTAGTATGGCTTGCACTTATGAGTATTGTACGTATTAAACACCACGATTTGAACGATAAGCAAAATGGATCTCTTCCCGATCGTGTACCGTTTGTTGGAGTCAGAAAGCTTGAAGCAGTCATTCTCAACCGAAGTGTGTATGTGTTTTACAGAGTGAAGAGACATGTGCTTTGGGATACATCATAAAATGTGGCAGGAGTTGAATGATATTTTCCACTTATGTTGTGCTAGACAGGGGAAGCCCTTTATAATGAGGAAAGAATGATGTGAAGAAAGAGGGATTCTCTTGAGTATACAATCTAGTCTAGTTGTCCAGAAAATGATTGACCGCCTTGAATCTATTAAAGGAGAGGTTGATGAGAATTCATCTTCAAGTCAGGTTCGGAGTGAACTGAGTGCTATCAAAGCATATTGTGACTTGTTGTTGGAGTCTGCGGACCAAAAACCGTCAGCGCCTAGAACGGTGAAAGTTGGTAAACCGAGTCCACAGCCTATCCAAGACGTGTCCTCTAAGCGTTTGAAAGAAGATGAAGAAGTGAACGGGGATTCAATATTCGATTTTTAAATAAAAAACCTTAGTTGACTTTTACTGGAAATAATTTTGAGCGAAATTCGCGATTCCTCTGCAGGAAAAGCGAGCCAGCTAAGACCCCCGCAACGAAAAACGGGTAAGAAGGCTTGCGGAAAGGGAGTGAATTAGCCTGAAATCCAATATTTAATTAAGCATGTTTAAAAGTTTCACTCATTTGTGAAGCAATTTGAACATCCAATATAAGGAAAAAGGGAGGACTCCTCAATGCCCCCATCTCCGCAAAAAAATCTGTGATCAGCATTGTTAATTTGCTGATTTGTTGAAGTGCGGAAGATCAAGCATTGCGCGAGAGTCGCTCCCTTATTGAAGTTGGATTATTTTGATGTTTGATATTGATAAATCCTTGCTTCATGTGGTCGAAGGGTCGTATCGCGGTCAGCTACTTCCGCGAACACATCTTGGTAGTTCGTGATCTTAAGTACTGCATTCAAACTTTCCTCAGGTAAGGTCATTCTGTAATTTTCATCGGAATGATTCAATACTACAAGCCAGGTGACACCGCCCAAGCCCCTCGTATACATATAAAGATGTTCATCGCCTTCAGACAAGTCTTCATAATCACCATATACCATGACATCATTGTTATTTCGAAGCTCGATCAATTTCTGGTAATAGTAAAAGATCGAATCAGGATCCTCCAATGCATTCTCTACATTGATGTCTTTGTAATTCGGATTGACAGCAATCCAAGGCTCTCCATCTGTAAAGCCCGCATTTTCTGTTGCGTCCCATTGGACAGGGGTTCTGGAATTATCCCGGCTTAACGGCTTCAACTCTTCTAACACTTCATCAGGGTTCCTTCCTTTCCCGACTTCCTCTTCGTATTTATTTCTCATAGCGATATCCTGGTAATCATCAATAGAATCGAAATCTACACCAGTCATACCGATCTCTTCTCCCTGAAAAATGTAAGGCGTTCCAGGCAGCGTATGCACCATTGTGGCAAGCAGTTTTGCTGATTCCACACGATACTCGCCATCGTTTCCGTACCTTGTCACCTGTCTAGTGTGGTCATGATTGTTCAGGAATTGTGAGTTCCAGCCTTTGCCGAACATTCCTTCAAACCATCTCTTCTGGATATCTTTGTATTGAAGCATATCCCAGTCCGGCATATCGTCAGCTACTTGGAAATGGAAGAGGGTATCAAGCTCATTTCGGTCCTCACCAACATATTTCAATCCGTCTTCTGGCGTGACAAAAGGAATCTCACCTACGGTCATGATATCGTAATGACGCAATACATTCTTGTTCATTTCCTGTAAATATTCATGTATACCAGGATTATTTCCCAGATAATTTATTTTTTCAGGCGTTCGTGCGTCTGGAAACCCTTCCATTTTCGCCAGCAGATTGATGACATCCATCCTGAATCCATCAATCCCTTTATCCAGCCAGAATTTCATCATATCGAAAATTGCTTCTCTCACTTCGGGATTCCGCCAATTCAGATCAGGCTGCTCGACAGCAAATGAATGAAAGTAATATTGTCCGGTTTTTTCATCAAATTCCCACGTAGATGGAGTAAAATAAGATCGCCAATTGTTCGGCGGGCTTCCTTCCGGTTTTGGGTCTCTCCAGATATACCAATCACGTTTAGGGTTATCCTTGGATGAACGGGATTCCAGGAACCAGTGATGTTGATCGGATGTATGATTGACGAAAAGATCCATGATCAATTTCATATCACGATTATGGGCTTCTTTTAAAAGCTTCTCCCAATCTTCTATCGTTCCAGCCTTCTTCATAATGGACTGATAGTCTGAAATATCGTACCCGTTATCCTTATCAGGTGATTCATAGACAGGGTTCAACCAGATGACATCCACACCCAGCTTTTTAATGTAATCCAGCTTCTCGATAACACCGTTAATATCTCCATATCCATCTCCGTCTGTATCATAAAAGCTTCTCCAATACACTTGATAAACAACTGCTTCTTTCCACCATTGTCGTTTCAACGTACAGACCTCCTTGAAGTGAATTTAGCACAAATTAACATTCTAAATAAAGCAAAATTGTAAATCTTACAAGATCACATGTATAGGCAAGTTTTCTCCTATCGCCATTATCCAATGGATGATTGGAAGTGTAAAGTCTGGTGACAGCGGGAATCAATATAGGAGAAAATTCGGCAGGCAGGATTGGAGAGAGTGTCATGTCTAAAATAAAAAGTCTATCAGCCCTTGTCATCATGTTTTTTACCATGTTGTTATTGGGTGGATTATCAAGTACGAAAGGTATTGTCCTCGATGAAGTTGAGAGAGATATCGGGCTTGATTTAAGTCAATTTGGACTGGTGGTTTTCATCTTCCAATTGGGCTTTGTATTGGCTAGTGTGATCATCGGTTATTTTACAGATAAACGCGGTGTGAAAGTTATGATGGTGATCGGATGTATCATCATGGGAGCAGGGCTTCTCGGTACTGGACTTGCACAGACAATCGCCTTCTTCCTGGGGTTTTACCTTATTGTAGGGTTTGGACTCGGAGCGATGACAGTTGCCTCCAATGCAATTGTTCCCGCCGTCTATCCTGAAAAACAGGGGACGATGTTCAATATCGCGATGGGAATTTACGGTTTCGGGATGTTTATATTTCCGATTGTGTTGAAGATGATGTTTTCAAACGAAATTTCCTGGCGTTATTTTTATATTGGGATCGCCATATTGTTGATCGCCTTGATTTTTTACGTATTAAGCGTGAAATTGCCTGAAGGGGAAGTGGATAAGGTCAATCTATCGGCTTTCAAGGAAATGCTTGGCCAATACCATTTCATCCTCGTCATGATCTTTTTGATTTTCTATGTGTCAGCGGAAGTTTCTTTTTTGAACTTTTTCCCGACATATTTAAAAGACTTGACTCTAGGCGGTGCATCTGAAGCAGCAAAGAACAGCATGGTAGCGACTATCATCTCCGTATTCTCACTCTGCTTCACAGTTGGACGTCTTGCAGGCGGTTGGTTGATCAATATGCTTGGTGAAAGAATGCTATTGTTATCTTTTTCAGCTCTTAGTCTAGTTTTTGTCACGATCAGTAAAGTGTTTGTGGATGACTGGGTATACTTGTTTGGTATTGCTGGATTGTTTTTCTCCGTTCTTTTTCCAACTGCGACCGCTATTGGAACGAAATTAAGCAGAACAGGCGGATCGGCTCTCGGCCTGGTCTATGTAGCAGCAGGAATTGGCGGGGCGTTCGCTGGTTGGATTGTGGGTGTCGTGTCTGAGGCGTATGGTTCGGATGCCGGGTTCAACCTGCCGATCGTTTTCTTAGCGATTCTATTGGTGTTATCGTTTTTCATCCGTACACCAGGCACAACGGAATCAGCAGAAGGCAAAAGGAAAGCTTGAGCATATTGTTCGCTTAAGTGGGACGATAGACACGAACATAGAACACCCGAAAAGCCTTATGGTCAAAGGGTGTTCTCTTTTTTATACTTAAAATAAGAACAAACGTTCGCGTTTTGTTTGTTTTTTTGGACGTTCGTTTTGCTTTATTGATAAAGGGAGGGATGCAGAATGAGAGATGCAGAGCGTATATTACGTCAAATAGAAAGACAGGGGGATCTCTTATCAGCATTTATAAACCATCAGGATAATCGGATTGAAATGCTGCAATTCATCAATTCACCATCGGTTGATCAATACACGGAATTGAATCATCGCTTCCAACAATTTTGTTTTGAATGCCGATTCATTCATTACATGTCTAAATTCATTTATTATCAAGCGATCAACTATATACGAAAACTCCGGAAAAATCAGTTCCCCACAATTGAAGAGACAGCTTTGGAAAAAATTTTTACAGAAGACAACACACTGAAAGACTATATCCAGACAGAATTCGAGTGTCCTATATTGAGCCAAGCCATTTTAAGATTGACGGAGCATCAAAGGAAAATCATCCATCTACACTATCAAAGAGAATGGAAGTTGAGGGAAATTGCACATTCTCTGGATGTGAGCCCACAATCAATTTCGAAAACACATCGACGTGCTTTGGATCATTTGAAAAAATGGATGGAAGGTGAAAAATATGCTTGAAGGAACGAATGTCGTCGGATGGTTCAACTTGATTTCAAACATCGGTTTTCCGACAGTAGTGGCACTTTATCTCTTGTTTCAATTTGAAAAGAGGCTCGTCAATCTGGAGAGTTCCATTCAAGAAATTGGAGAACACTTGGAAGAGAGGAATGAAAGACATGGATTTATACGGAAGCGTGCAAAAAGCAAAGAAAAAGAATGATAGATCTTCAATTCAGCATATACTCGAGCGCCTGGAACCGAAAATCAAACAGACAGTCATTTCGATGGAAAGACGTTATCAGGAAGATGTCGAACAGGAGGTCAAGTTAAGGGTGATGGAAGCGGTCCGAGGTTATGATACAGATCATCTACCGACTTTGAAGGAATTGTTGGAAAAGACCAAGGAGGGACAAGCTGTTCTTGAGAAGTTGAAAAATGACAAATGTTAGACGTCTTTCTTAAACAGTTGGCAAGCGGAAAAGTTTTCATTACACTTGAAGAAGCATTGTCACGATAATCCAATATGCCAAAAGGAGAAGAATCATGTTTAAATTATTTATTCTTTTAGGTGCATTAAACGCGGGTCTAGCCGTAGTTCTCGGTGCTTTTGGAGCCCATGGACTTGAATCGAAGCTCTCCTCCAAGATGATGGAAGTGTACAAAACAGGTGTACAATATCACATTTTTCATGCACTCGGACTTTTCGTAGTCGCATTTTTAGCTGATAAATTTCCGAACTCCTCAATGCTTGGAGCAGCAGGGTGGATTATGCTTTTAGGGATCATTCTATTCTCGGGAAGTTTGTATGTATTGAGTGTGACCGGAATTTCGAAATTAGGGATCATCACGCCATTTGGAGGTCTGGCGTTCATTATCAGCTGGGTGCTGATCATCATCGCGATGTTGAAAGTATAGGTTTCTAGCAGCAAAAAGAGTTTGAGTCAGCTCTTTTTGCTTTTTTTAATTGTATTGTTATACATTATTGTTGATTTTGTGAAATTCACTCCCTTTCCGTGGGGGGAAGGCTTAACTTGGCGTTGTTAGTGTGGGTTAACGGACACCAGAGACCTTATTTGTGCCGAAAACCTCTTTTTTGAAGACTTAACGGACACCAGAGACGTTATTTCGGTGAAATGAGCCTAAATCAGCCCTATTAACAACAAATAAAGGCTCTCATGTCCGTTAATTTTTTACCTCACAGCCTTTTTTCACAAATAGCGGCTCTCATGTCCGTTAAAGTGCATGCCCAGTGTGTGCCTGGCACCGAATGGGAAACCAGTTGTAGCAAGACTTTCAAAACGGTGCCAGGCACCAGCGAGATGAGGCAGCAGCAAAAGAAAAAAGGGCGTCATCACATCAATGGATGCGTTATCCGCCCTTTCTCAATACTTACCTTGGAGAGTAAGTCACCATTTGTCCAGCACTTTGAGCACTTTGATTGTTAAAAGGATAACTGTACTCGATTTCTTCATCAAACGTTACATAATCCAAGTACACCATCAATAATAAATAACGTTTTCCTGATTCAGGATCACTGATGATGATGTGATCGCGTCCTGCAGCCTCTATTACACCTCTGAAAATTTTTGCCGGCCATTTCGGATTGCCTTCGAATGTCATATAGAATGTTCCAACTTTACCCCGGTTCAAACGAAGGATATTCTCGATATACGACTGTTCGACCGGGAGTTGGCCGTTCATTTGAGCTGCACCAGGAAATCCTGATGGGAATTGACCAGGCACAGCCTGCATTCCTTGCATGCCTTGATTTCCTTGCATGCCTTGAGTACCCGGCATACCTTGCATTCCCTGCATGTTGTTTTGATTCTGACGATAATTCGGATAGTTCATAACAAACCTCCCCATCTTCAATGATACTCCCTATTAAACAGGTATACTCGGTGCTCGGATAAGTTATGACTATTAAAACGTTGAATAGACCTCAGAACAGTCTGCCTCACTAGGCTGATAGAAACAATGGGACTTGAAACGACCTGCATTAGCCTGGTTGTACCACTGTGCTGGACAAGCTCCTGGTGGTTTGAAGAACCATAAGGAAAATTCAGCTGGGTTGAATCTTTGTCCTGCAATCACCTTTTTCGCCAATTTGATTTCACTTTGCCTCGCCCCTTGATAAAAATAGCCTTTCTGGGTCGCTTCGAATCCTCCCGGAGATTGGAAGACCATCCTTTGAATCGTATTGATGTCCTTAAAATCAAGACAACGGACCCTTACCCGATTGACGCCCACATTCCCGACCATGAGCATTCCTAGCTTTCCTTCACTCTCTCCTTCTGCTCGCATCAATCTTGCAAGTGTCTCGATATCTTTTTGATTCGCCCTCACTACTGCCATGATGCCACCCCCTATGAAGTAGGCTTTCACTTACTATACGTATGATTGATCAATCAGAAAATGTTTAGTGAATAACGCAACATTATTCTTTAACAAACCATTACTAAAAGAGCTTTTCGGAAAAACAAAAAACAGCCCTCATATAAAGGCTGTCGATTAATCCAATATGTTTATACAGCTAAGAAAGAACTGACTTTTTCTTTCGGCAAAATGTTTCCTACGTAGAATGAACCGAATTCACCAAAACGTGCACTTACTTCGTCAAAACGCATTTCGTATACAAGCTTTTTGAACTGGAGCACGTCGTTTGCAAATAGGGTGACGCCCCATTCCCAATCGTCGAAACCTACTGAACCTGTGATGATTTGCTTCACTTTACCTGCATAGCCGCGGCCGATCATGCCGTGACTGCGCATCATATCACGACGCTCGTCCATCGAAAGCATGTACCAGTTATCGTTTCCTTCGCGGCGTTTGTCCATTGGATAGAAGCAAACATGTTCCCACTTTGGAAGAGTTGGCTTCAAGCGTCCTTGAATCATTGGATCAGTTTCTGGATCCACATCTTTAGAAGCCATATAGTTGCTTAGCTCTACGACTGATACATATGAATAAACAGGAACTGTGTACTCTGCAAAAGTCGTTTTATTGAAGGCTGTTTCAATTTCATTAAGCTCTTGCATTGTCGGACGGAGAAGCATCATCATGAAATCAGCTTTTTGTCCTACGATTGAGTAGAATGCGTGACTTCCTTGTTGTTGTGCCTCTGTCACTTCCCATTTTTCAAGAAAAGTGAGTAGTTCTTGGATCGCATGCTCACGCTCGTCACTTGAGATAGATTTCCATGCTGTCCAATTCATCGTACGAAAATCATGTAAACAATACCAGCCATCTAAGGTTTTAGCCGCTTCGTTCATTATAGACACTCCTTTATCTCATTACTATCAAGGTTTTTCCCGTAACCATCATATCACAAATCCATGCAAACAAAAAAAGAGGGGTCTGACATTTTTATGAAGGCTCTTTTAGTAAAGATTGTTTTAATGACGTAGAAATATACTCGCTTTAAAGTTTGATTAACGGATAGAAAGGTTATGAGAATTGTGAAAGTAAAAACTTTTTGAGTGAAGCGATTACATAATACTCTTTTGGTTTCATACAGGGATAAAAAGGAGTATTGTAGGACATGAAAAAGATAGAATCATTTTTGAAACATTGAATAAAACTCTGTAAGCATTAGAAAGAGGAGGAGTTAACATGAGTAACATGTTTTCAGTAATGGAACAGAGACTTAAAGCGATCTATCCTTCGATTGTTTTTCCAGAAGGAAATGATCCTCGTATCATAGACGCAGCTTTTCGTTTGGCTGAGGAGAAGGTTTTGAAACCGATTTTGATCGGGGACCAAGCATTCATCAGAACGACTTTGGAACAGAAAGCACTTGACCTCGACCTTGTCGAAATTCTTTCACCAGCTGATTATGAAGGTTTTGATGAAATGGTTGACCTATTTGTGAAACGCCGGAAAGGGAAAGTCAATGAACCTGAAGCGAGGGAAATTCTCCTGGATGTCAATTACTTTGGCACCATGCTCGTTTATATGGATAAGGCTTCAGGGCTAGTAAGTGGTGCAGCGCATTCAACTGCAGATACTGTGCGACCCGCTCTACAAATCATCAAGACGAAGGAAGGCATCAAACGGACTTCAGGGGCTTTCTTGATGGTAAAAGAAGATGAACGGTACATTTTTGCAGATTGTGCAATCAATATCGAGCCATCCGCTACGGATTTAGCTGAAATTGCAGCAACCAGTGCCGAAACTGCGCGGGTATTCGGTATCCCCCCAAGAGTTGCGATGCTCAGCTTTTCTACAAAAGGGTCAGCAAAATCGGATGAGACACAAAAAGTAATCGATGCGGTTACCATATTGAACGAATTGGGCACTGATTTCCCTATAGATGGGGAGCTTCAATTCGATGCAGCATTTGTGCCGGAAGTAGCTGCTAAGAAAGCACCTGATTCTCCTCTTGAAGGAAGAGCGAATGTATTCGTCTTTCCTGGACTGGAGGCAGGGAACATCGGGTATAAAATGGTTCAGCGTTTAGGTGGATTTGAAGCGATCGGACCAGTGCTCCAAGGGCTGAACAAGCCAGTGAACGATCTTTCGAGAGGATGCAACAGTGAGGATGTCTACAAGTTATCCTTAATTACAGCAATGCAAGCATTACAAGGATAAAAACCACACAATAAAGAGAAAAAATCGAGTGTGATACCATAATTGAAATGGTTCACACTCGATTTTTACACTTAAAGAAAGTATAAAAATACTTTCTTCAGTATAAGCGCAACTATGGCTCAGCCTGCAAAAGGCTTGGCTTTGCCAAGTTTTCTTTAACGAGAAAGATTTTCCTGTGTCTTCTTCACCGTTCCAGTGCTTTTTTGTTTCGTTCGACGACACGTTTCAGATAATAATCATATTGATTGATTTCGGATATGGATAATTGTGCTGAAAGTAGCTCTGAATCTTGTTCTTTTAAATAAAGTAATAAGTCCTTCATTAGGTCACTGACAGTGATTGGCTTTCCCAAAAGTTCTGTTAAGGAGGCCATTACGTCTGGATCAACCAAAGGATACATGAATTTGGTTTCGTGTTCACCTTTTGCACGTTTATAAAATTCCCGGATCAACTCAGCACGCTCGGATCCAGAACCGTTCACACATAGGTAGATTTGCACCGCAATCCCACCGCGCAGGCGCCTCTGGGAGATGCCCGCAAACTTCTTTCCATCAATGCTCAAATCATATTTTCCAGGACAGTAGGATGTGCTGATTTCTTTTTGTTCAAATGTTAATCCATATGGCTTCAACAGTTGCTCAGTAAGGTAGACCATAGCATCATATCCGAGGTCGATATCGATTTTCTGCTCTTTTTCAGAAAGCACAAGCGATAGATTCAACACCCCATCATCAAGTACGACGGCTAGTCCACCTGAATTTCGGACGATGACTTCATAACCTTGTTCTTTTAGGTAATTAACGCCATCTGAAAGGTTCGGAAGCCGGCTGTCCTGAATCCCTAATACGACTGTTTTTGGATGGACCCAGGCACGGACTGTTGGTGGAGAACCTTCAGAACCGATGGAACTGCACAAGGTGTCGTCCATTGCAAAAGATTGAAGGGCATGGAATGAATCCCCGAGTGTTGTCTGGTCTATGATACGCCATTCAGGCTGGGATAATATACGTTTAATCATTTCTTCCATTGCTAAAGCTCCTTTAATAACCTCAACCGTTCTATTATAGCATGTCCTGTACAATTAGGAATCTCACTCTCTAGGTTTTGTCGATTTTTTATGCTTAACATTAACAAAATAAGGAAAACAGTGGTGTAAATGTATGCAAATAGGGGATTTTATACATATAGAAACGGAGGGGAAAAGAGAATTTATTGCTACTTTCTAGTAAGGAATAATATTACAAACGCTTACATATCAATACTTCAATAAGTCTTTCTTTGTATAAACATGCGAAATGTTTTATATTGACATTTGACAACATTCTGAAACCATAAGAAAATATCCAATAGCGTAACATTATTAGGTAGGAGGAGAAAATATGAAGTTAAGCGTCCAAATCATAATCGGTCTCATATTAGGTATAATCGTTGGAATTGTTCTTAACCTTTTTGCAGCCGATCTGTTTACAGTTCTTGACAAATACGTTTTTGGTCCAGTCGGAACCATCTTCTTAAATCTAATTAAAATGCTAGTCGTACCGATTGTCTTTTTCTCTATTGCACTTGGTGCCGCTGGAATCGGAGACCCGAAAAAGCTGGGTCGTATCGGTGGAAAAACAATTGGTTTCTTCCTTATCACCACCACTATTGCGATCGTAATCGGACTTGGTTTAGCTTATGTGATCCAGCCAGGTGCAGGTGGAGGTTTTGACACAGGGGAGGCTAAATTTGAAGCAGAAGAAGCTCCACCAGTCGTTGATACATTGTTGAACATTATCCCGACAAACCCGATCGATGCAATGGCGAAGGGTGAGATGCTTCAAATTATCGCGTTTGCCATCTTCGTAGGGTTTGCGGTTGCGATGTTAGGCGAAAAAACAAAAGGTGTACGACGTTTACTTAATGAAGGTAATGACATACTGATGTATCTTGTCAATATTGTCATGTTCCTTGCTCCTTATGGTGCATTTGCATTGATTGCTTCCGCCGTCGGAAGTTTCGGTATAGATGCATTGCAAGCGATGGGTCTTTATTTCGGAACTGTATTACTTGCATTGCTCTTGCATGCCATGATCACATATGGAACAGCTATTTCAACACTCGGAAAAATGAATCCGATCAAATTTTTCAAGAGTTTTGCCCCAGCAATGACGGTGGCATTCAGTACATCCAGCAGTAGCGGTACGCTTCCAGTATCCATGAAGACAGCTCAAGAAAACCTGAATGTACCAAAACAGGTCAGCAGCTTCGTGCAGCCGCTTGGAGCGACGATCAATATGGATGGTACAGCGATCATGCAGGGGGTTGCGACTGTATTCATCGCCCAGGTTTATGCGGTCGATCTATCTTTTACGCAGCTTATTACAGTTGTCCTTACTGCAGTACTTGCAAGTATCGGTACAGCGGGTGTGCCGGGGGTAGGACTGATTATGCTTGCGATGGTCCTCAAGCAAGTTGGGCTGCCAGTTGAAGCGATCGGACTTGTGCTAGGTGTTGACCGACTATTGGATATGACACGTACAGCGGTTAACATTTCGGGTGACGCAGCTTGTGCGGTCATTGTCGCTAAGTCTGAAGAAAAGCACGGCGGAGCACCGCAAAAAACGCCAGATCTAGACATTTAATTTTTAATAATCGAAGACTAAGAGCTGACCAGAGGATGGATTCCTCAGGTCGGCTCTTTTTGTTTTCTTCGTTATCAATCTTTCTGTTATAGCAGACTTTGGGTTTAAACAACGTATACTTCTCTTCGTAAATGTGAACAATGGACTAGAAAGAATTCCTTGAAACGGGGTCCATTTTAATGAAAAGGTCATTTAGAAGATCCTCAAAAAAAATTCGAAGTGATTCCCGTGATACAGACAACGGAAACTTACAAAAGAATGAACCGTTGAGTTCAAATGTTGATGATAATATAAATCGGATAACACAATTGATGGGGGGGAGCAGTGACTTACATATCCAGAGGTTCCGATCTGGAAATGGAGTGGAGCTTGCTCTCCTTTATATTGAGGGAATGGTGGATCAGCATATTCTGATTCACTCTGTCACAAGTAGCTTGATGGACTTGAAGATGGTTGAGGTTCCGGAAGATGTGAATCCAATCGATTATTTCAGTGAATCTGTCTTATCAACTTCCAAGACGACAAAATTGCATAATTGGAATGATACGGTATCCCTATTGCTTTCTGGTGATGCCGTCATACTCGTTCAAGGTTCAGATCAAAGTATCGGCTGCTATTGTAAAGGCGGACAAACAAGAACCATCACTGAACCATCCTCAGAACTTGTCGTGAGAGGACCTAAAGATAGCTTTACGGAATCTCTTGTAACGAACACGTCATTAATCAGACAACGAATTAAGAACCCAGCTTTACGTGTAAAATCCATGCACATTGGTGAAGTGACAAAAACAGAAATAAAAATTCTTTATCTAGAGGGAATTGCGAAACAGGGCCACGTCAAAGAATTAGAGGATCGGTTATCCAGAATTGAAATCGACGGAATACTGGAATCAGGTTATTTAGAAGAATTCATACAGGATCAAACCTTCACTCCATTTCCACAAGTGATAAACACAGAACGTCCGGATGTGGTATCTGGAAACCTCTTGGAGGGCCGGATTGCTGTCCTTGTGGAAGGAACCCCTTTCGGACTGGTCCTGCCGGTGTCTTTTTTTCAATTTTTCACATCTCCAGAGGATTATTATTTACGGTCTGATATCGCAACGTTTCTAAGACTGTTACGGATTTTGGTATTCTTTGTTTCTTTGATGGCACCTTCTATTTACATAGCAGTGACGACGTTTCATCAAGAAATGATCCCTACAGTCTTATTATTAGGACTGGCTGCACAACAGGAGGGAGTGCCATTCCCTGCTTTTATTGAAGCGATGATCATGGAAATCACGTTCGAAATACTGCGAGAAGCGGGTATACGCATGCCACGGGCGATTGGCCAGGCGATTTCCATCGTAGGAGCTGTCATCCTCGGGGAAGCGGCTGTACAAGCTGGTCTTGTATCTCCGGTCATGGTCATTGTCGTCGCATTGACTGCAATCTCAAGTTTTGCGACACCACGTTTCAATATCGCGATTTCAGCAAGGCTGATCCGATTTGTATTAATGATTTCAGCTGCTACTTTTGGTTTTTATGGAATTACAATCGTACTGATCATGATGATTGCTCATTTATGTAGTTTAAGGTCGTTAGGCATACCTTATTTGACTTCTGTTGCTCCATTTAATGCAAGCGATCAGAAGGACACATTCATCCGCTTTCCATTATGGTCGATGAAAAAACGGCCTCATGAAACACCCCAACCGAATGCTTTGGAACGACAAGCTGCTGATGAATAGATTCAAAGGAACACAGAAAGGAAACGGAAATATGAAACGTATCCTGCTGCAAGTCTCTTTAGTGATCATACTTCTACCTCTTTTGACTGGATGTTGGAACAGCCGCCAATTGACTGATCTGGCCTTCGTTATGGCGATGGGCTTTGATCTTACAGAAGAGGGGCGATATAAAGTGTCTTTCCAGGTTGCAGGACCTAGTAGTTCTGCTTCGAAATTTTCCGGCAGTTCCGATAAAAGTCCACCGGTAGTTGTTTTTACTTCGACTGGAGATACGGTTTTTGAGGCATTAAGAAGAGCAGCAAAATCGGTTCCGAGAAGGCTGTTTTACTCCCATACGAGCAACATTATCATTAGTGAAGAAATTGCCCGGAAAGGCTTAAGTGACATGCTGGACCTTATTGATCGTAATCCTGAATTCCGGACACAGATACATATATTGATTGCAAGGGAGAGCAGTGCAGAGGAACTATTACGGCAACTTACACCGCTTGAAGAAATACCAGCACGTAAAATCTCTGGCAGCCTTGAAAATACGGAAAGCTTGATTGGTACAGGATTAGCGATGACCATTAATGAATTGATCGAGACACTGATCATTAAAACCAAGCAACCGATCATCACTGGAATCAAGTCCGATAAACAGCCTTTAGTATCCCAACAACGTGCCGGAGAGCCGAACCTGGTCATCGATGGCTTAGCGATTTTTAAGGAAGACCGATTACAGGAATGGATTAACGATCAGGATGCAAGAGGGGTACTTTTAAGCTTAGGAAAAATAAAAAGCACGATCATCAATCTTTCCTGTAGGGGAGAAGAAGATCAAATTGTAATCGAAGTCATTCGTTCGAATACATCACTTAAAGTCAACATGGAGCAGGATATCCCTAAGTTACAAGTAGACTTAGGCTTGGAAGGGAATATTGCAGAAGTCAACTGTCCGTTGGCCATTGAATCTTCAAAGGTCGTCCATCAGCTGGAAAAGAAAACAGAAAAAGAGTTGACAAACGAAGTCATGAAAGCAATCCATTCCGCCCAAGAAATGAAACTGGATATCTTTGGTTTTGGAGAGCAGCTCCATCGGAAACAGCCTGAAATATGGAAGAAGGTTAAGAAAGACTGGGACAATCTTTTTTCTGAAGCTGAAGTGGATGTCCGTATAGATTTTCAGATTCGACGAGCAGGACTTCGTACGAACACGATCTATCCATCCGGATCGGAATAATCAAATCATTGGGCAAGGAGGAAGGCACACACTATGGAACAAGTAAAAATAAGCACGATTCAACTTTATGTGTTGATGGTCTTCTTCCAAATTGGCAGTGCAGTTGTAGTAGGGCTTGGTTTACAGGCGAAACAGGGTGCTTGGATTGCTATTTTGCTAGGGATGATAGCAGGTAATGTATTTTTCTGGATGTACACCCGGATCCATCTGTACAGCCCTTCAAACAACTACATGGACATGCTCCAAATAGCCTTTGGTAAAATTCTTGGAAAAGCGGTAGGATTCATATACATCATTTATTTCACTTATCTTGCCGCTCGAGTTCTCCGTGATTTTGGTGAATTGCTACTTTCAGCCACCTTAGTTGAAACACCGTTGTTCATCATTTTAACGATTATGATCCTTGCTTCATTTTACGTTATTTCGAAAGGGATAGAAGTGCTCGCAAGGACAAGTGAATTTTATTTTCCGATCCTAACCGGGCTTGTGTTCTTTGGAATCGCCTTATTATTTGCCTCTAAAGCAGTCGATTTAAAAAAATTACAACCTTACTTCGGGGATGGGTGGGGAGTGATATTGAAAACGGCCTTTCCAATGACGATGACGTTTCCGTTCGGAGAATTGGTTGCCTTCTTGATGTTGTTCACTTATGTCAATAATACGAAGAAAATCAGGCAGACGGGATATTTTGCAATTTTGACAAGTGGGGTGATGCTGGCCTTTACAGCTATGATGGACATCGCTGTCCTTGGTGCAGAGACTGCTGCACGAACGACCTTTCCCTTATTAATGACCATCAGCCATATTCAAATCGGGCAGTTCATCCAACGCCTTGACGCAATCGGTGTTTTCATCTTGATCATCGGCATGTTTTTCAAAGTTTCCATTTTCTATTACGTAGCAGTATCTTGTACTGCCAATGTGTTCAATGTGAACAAGTTCAAGCGGCTTTTTTATCCCATCAGCTTAGTCATTCTTTTTGGTGCACTAACCATCACTACGAACTTTTCTGAGCATCTAGAAGAGGGATTGATAGTCGTACCCTTCTTCCTGCACCTTCCATTACAGCTTGGTGTCCCTTTCCTTGTTCTTGTCATCCTTGCAATTCGTTATCGGAAGGGTTCAACGTCGTAAAGTGATATAAAATTGAATGCCCAAAAATAAAAGAAGTATGAATAATAACACAAATTCAAATTCTTCTGGTACTTTCAACGGGTTCAATTGTTCGACGATTTCAATATGATTATCTAGTTTTAAATCCATCAAAACAATCATTGTGATAAGTGCACATACTAGTAGGATCGTAATGCCGATAATTTTCATGTTTTTACTCCTGTCATCATGCTCGAATAATCCTATTTTCCGCAAAAAAATTTTTTCTATGACTTTACGACTTACAGCGGAACGAAAGTAAGCTTTTTCACTTTTTTCGAAGAGGTTTTCATTTCATTTTAGAGAATATATAATTGTAATATTGTCGAAAAAACAACATGAGAGAGGCTGACTTTCTTGAGTCAGTCCCCCAATCAATATAGACGCAGCTTCTTCAGGTGTAAGGAGAAAGGGGTATCAAGCCAGGCGATGAGCTATATGCTGCAACAATTAGACGAAGAAAAAGTATTTAAAGATCCTGTACACAGATACATTCACGTACGTGACCGTATCATTTGGGATTTGATTGGAACGAAGGAGTTCCAGCGTTTGAGAAGGATCCGTCAACTCGGTACCACGTTTTTAACGTTCCATGGCGCTGAACACAGCCGGTTCAGCCATTCACTTGGGGTATATGAAATCGTTCGTCGGATCATTGAAATTTTTCAAGGGCGCCCGCATTGGGACGATGAAGAGCGCATCCTCTGTTTAGCAGCAGCACTTTTACACGATGTCGGACATGGCCCCTATTCACATTCCTTTGAAAAAGTATTCAATCTTGATCACGAAGATTTTACACAATCGATCATTCTAGGAGATACGGAAGTAAACAGCGTCTTAAAGAGGGTCGATGATGACTTTCCGCGTAAGGTTTCCGAGGTTATCGCAAAAACCTATGAAAACAAGCTTGTCGTCAGCATGATCTCAAGCCAGATCGATGCAGACCGGATGGACTATTTGCTCCGTGATGCTTATTTCACCGGGGTCAGTTACGGTCAATTCGATATAGAGCGTATTTTGAGGGTCATGCGACCGAAAGAAGACCAGGTTGTCATTAAACATAGTGGGATGCATGCTGTCGAGGACTACATAATGAGCCGTTATCAAATGTATTGGCAAGTCTATTTCCATCCAGTGACTCGCAGTGCGGAGGTCATCCTGTCGAAAATCCTTAATCGTGCGAAAGTCCTTTATCAAGAAGGGTACACATTCAAATTGGACCCGCTTCATTTTGTTTCGTTATTCAACGATAACGTTGATCTCGATGACTATATCAAGCTCGACGAAGGAATCATCCAGTTCTATTTCCAGGCCTGGCAGGATGAAGAAGATGAGATTCTCAGCGATCTTTGTGAGCGTTTTTTGAATCGCCGTCTGTTCAAGTATATGGAATTCAACCCAAACGTCCATATGGAACATTGGCACAGGCTTTATACGTATTTCGTCAAAGCTGGAATCGACCCGGAGTATTATTTGATCGTCGATTCCTCATCCGATCTTCCTTATGACTTTTATCGTCCAGGTGAGGAAGAAGAACGCCTGCCGATCCACCTATTGATGAAGAGCGGGGAATACCGGGAACTGTCGAGAGAGTCTACTGTCGTCGAAGCCATTTCAGGTAAAAAACGGACCGATCACAAGTTGTATTACCCATCAGATCTGGTAGAAAAAATAGACGATCAGGATTTAAAGAGAAAAATCAGTGAAATATTAGAATTTTAGGAGGGGATTCTTCGTGCTTGAGCATCATGCGCGGTTGGTTGCATTGTTCGATTATGCCAGAGAGGTCGTAGGACGGAAGAAGCTTCAGAAGATGGTATATATCGCTAAAAAGTTGAACTTTCCTTTCGGAGAAAAATATCAGTTTCATTTTTATGGGCCGTATTCAGAGGAATTGACCTTGCGAGTCGAAGAACTTTGTAATCTAGGATTTATTGAAGAAACGAGAGAAAAGGTATCAGGTTATTATCAGTATCGCTATACATTGACAGGTGAGGGTGAACAGTTCTTAAAGCATTATGATCTTGATCTGGAGCCGTTGAAGGGGTGTGTTACATCGATGAATGAACAGCCTTCACGAATCCTCGAGCTTATTTCGACCATCCTTTATTTCGATCATCTTCCGAAAGAAGAGGTTGTTGAAAAGGTACAAGTCGTTAAACAAAAACAGAAATATACGGAAGAAGAAATAGAAGAAGCATTCCGATATATCGAGGATTTGAAAAGCCAGACAGTTGTATCATAAGGGGAAAAATTAAAAAGGCACATCGGTGAAGTTTTCTGTCGCTGTGTGCCTTTTGATATGGGTTAGTTAAATAATACGTTACATAGTGCTTTCTATTGCAGGTCTTTTTTACTAATTTCTGGGAATATGATGAAAAATTCTGGAATTACGTCAAAATTTCTAAGATTAAGCGTAATTAAGAATTACTCCTCATTTTTCTAGGAATAACCAAAAAAATCCCAAAGTCAACAACTCATAGATCCTAAAAAAACATATTGACAAACACCACATTTAGTGAGAATGTAAGATTAACAACACAATATATTGATATTATTCAAGCGACAGGTGTCTCGTTAGGAGACTTGATAGGGAATCTGGTGTGAGTCCAGAACTGTCCCCGCAACTGTATTTGTCGACGAACGGAATATGCCACTGTATAAGAGAGTCTAGCAATAGGTGCTTATATGGGAAGGTTCCTAGTAGGATGAAGCAAGAGTCAGTAGACCTGCCTGAGCTTGAGTGTTTCAATTCTTCGGGGATTGAGGGTTGAAGCGTAGACGGCTATTCAGTTTGGGCGTGGATCTTTTTTCAAGGTCCCGACTCAATGTCATATCGTCTCCGTTTCAACCACTCGATATCCGAGTGGTTTTTTAATTGCTGTTTTCTAAAAACGTTGTTAATTGAAAGGTGATAAGTTACTTAAAATCTATAGCAAAGGAAATATATGAGACTCCTGCGGGAAAAGCGAGCCAGGCAAGACCCCACAGCGAGGAACTCGCGAGGAGGCTTGCGATCCGCCCGCGGAAAGCGAGTATATTACCAAATTGTAAAAAAACAACATTCGATAAGAAAACAGCCTATTTAATGGATTCATAGAAATGGAGGAATGGATATGTCGACCTTACTAAATAAAAAGCGCTTTCCGAAACGTATCATCGATCTAACTGAGAAGCTCACAGAAAGATTTCCACATCTAGATATATCAGAATTCATCGAGAAAGCTGCACTGCAATGGGATGAGACGGATGAAAAAGCCCTGGTCAACCTGTTGCTGCTCGAAGGGATGGCACAGATCACTCAAGAAGAGCCGGATTGGACCTATGTCTGTGCAAGAATCCATCTTCACTCTCTTTATATGGAAGCAGCAGATAACCGTGATCAATCACCTGGTTACGGAAACTTTCATGGGTTGCTGCAATCCCTCATCGAGAAAGGTCTTTTTGATAGGGGGATACTGGCGCATTATACGAAAGAGGAAGTGGACGAGCTTGAAGCCGCCCTTGTACCTGAGCGGGATGAGTTGTTCACATATGCAGGGATCCGTATGTTAGCCGATCGTTATCTAGCTCGCGATCATGATCGTCATTTGTACGAACTGCCCCAGGAACGCTGGATGGTCATCGCGATGACATTGATGATGCCTGAACCGAAGGAAAATCGGCTTCAACTTGTTAAAGAGGCATACTGGGTGCTGTCCAATCTCTACATGACAGTCGCCACACCAACGCTCGCAAATGCTGGGAAAGCCCATGGTCAGCTCAGCTCGTGTTTCATTGATACAGTCGATGACAGCTTACGTGGTATCTATGACTCAAATACAGATATCGCGATGCTCAGTAAAGCAGGTGGAGGTATCGGAGTCTACCTTGGTAAGATCCGTAGCAAAGGGTCTGACATAAAAGGCTACAAAAACACCTCATCCGGGGTGATCGCCTGGATGAAACAGCTGAACACGACAGCCGTCAATGTCGATCAGCTCGGTCAGAGGAATGGAGCTGTTGCAGTCTACTATCCTGTGTTCGGAAAAGACATTTTTGCATTCCTTGATGCGAAGTTGAACAATGGCGATGAGCGGCAGAGGACGCATGACTTGTTCACGGGCGTTGTCATCCCTGATCTCTTTATGGAAAAAGTCGAAAAACGTGAAGAATGGCATCTGTTCGATCCTCATGAGGTTAAGAAACAGATGGGATTCGAGCTTGATGATTTTTACGATGAAAAAGAAGGTGAAGGGAGTTTCCGGGAAAAGTACGAACAATGCGTTAAAAATCCATTCTTATCACGTGAAACGGTTCCAGCGATTGATATTATGAAGCGGATCATGATCAGTCAGCTTGAAACAGGCGGGCCGTTCATGTTTTACAAGGATACGGTGAACCGTCTTAATAACAACCATCATGAAGGTATTATCTATTGCACTAACCTTTGTACGGAAATTACGCAAAACCAATCAGCAACAACTGTTGAAGAAGAAACAACTACAGATGGGAAAATCATCATCACAAAAACACCGGGTGACTTCGTCGTCTGTAATCTATCGAGCCTCTCTCTTGCGAAAGTCGTGAAGGAAGAGGTGTTGGAGCGGGTTATTCCGATCCAGGTAAGGATGCTTGATAACGTCATCGAGCTCAACAAAAATAAAATCGAAGTAAAGCAAGCGATCTTGACGAATGACAAATACCGGGCGATCGGATTAGGGACGTTCGGCTGGCATCACTTACTCGCACAGGAAGGGATCCGCTGGGAGTCGGAAGAAGCGGTGGCATTCGCGGATCAGCTTTATGAAAAAATCAATTTCCTGACAATCCAGGCAAGCCATGCCCTTGCAAAAGAAAAAGGAGCTTATCCGACATTTGAAGGCAGTGACTGGAGTACAGGCGATTATTTTAAAAAGAGAGGGTATGAAAGTGCGGAGTGGAGCTGTCTAGCCGAAAAAATCCAACAAGATGGAGTCCGGAACGGTTGGCTGCTTGCAGTCGCACCGAATGCCTCAACGAGTATCATTGCAGGCTCCACTGCGAGTATCGATCCGATTTTTAAAAAGCAATATGCAGAAGAAAAGAAAAACTCAAAAATACCTGTGACGGCTCCAGACTTGTCACCTGAAACGACGTGGTTCTACAAGAGTGCGTATGATATCGACCAAAAATGGAGCATCCGCCAAAATGCAGTCAGGCAGCGTCATGTCGATCAATCGGTATCGTTCAATCTTTATGTACGGAATACGGTGAAAGCGAAAGAACTTCTAGACCTGCACTTGTCCGCCTGGAAATCTGGATTGAAGTCGACCTATTACGTCCGGTCTACTTCCCATGAAGATGTAGAAGGGTGTGATTCTTGTGAAAGCTGATTCGACTGGAACCTTGAATTTGAGAGAACTTTATGTACCAGAAGCCCCTAACGCATCAACGGGAATTTTGAATGGCCAAAGCTCAAATGTCTTGAACTGGGACGATGTACGCTATACGTGGGCTTACCCGTTGTATAAACAGATGCTTTCAAACTTTTGGACCCCATTCGAGATCAATATGTCAGGTGATCGCAAGCAATACGCGGAGCTGTCCGCAGACGAAAAGGAAGCATTCAACAAAATCATCGGCCTGCTCGCATTTCTCGACAGTATCCAGACAGATTATGCGAACAGGGTCGCCGGTTATTTGACAGATTCGAGCTTGACGGCATTGATGACGGTCCTTGCTTTTCAGGAGGTCGTCCACAATCAATCGTATTCTTACGTTCTTTCAAGTCTTGTCGATAAAGGGAAGCAGGATGAGATTTTCGAGTATTGGAAGCATGATTCGGTCTTACGGGAGCGGAATGAATTCATCATCGAAGGCTATGAATCATTCGTGAAAAACCCGACACCAGAAACGTTTTTGGAGTCGATCGTCTATGACGTCGTACTAGAAGGGTTGAACTTTTACTCAGGATTCAGTTTCTTCTATAACCTCGCACGGAACCAAAAGATGGTGTCGACTTCGACGATGATCAATTACATCAACCGGGATGAACAGCTCCACGTTCATCTGTTCACGAAAATCTACCATGCGGTCATCGAGGAATTTTCTTTGGATCCGATAGAAGCACAGCATTTTGTCAGGAAAACATTCGAAAAAGCGACAGAGCTTGAAATTAAGTGGGGAAGTTATATTTTAGGGGACCGGTTCCCTGGCATCACGTCATCCGAACTTGATGCCTATATCAAATTCATCGCAAACAAGCGGGTGAATCAGCTTGGGGCTGAGCGACCTTATCCTGAACATCGTAAAAATCCGATGCCATGGATCAAAGCCTATGAATCGGTGAATGAAGGGAAAAGTGACTTTTTTGAACAAAAGTCCCGCCAATATACGAAGGTTTCTGACGATAACGGTTTTGATGATCTTTAATAGATGGCTTTATTAAATTTAAAAGGTGATTGCTTATAGAAATTTTTTATAGTGAAATTCGCGGAACTCCAGTGGGAATAGCGAAAAATTCACTTGATTGCCAAAAATAGTATGAGGAGATTCATGCTCCATCCCGTATTACTACTAATAAGAATAATTTTTAGTAGGGAGGGATCGACGTGAGTAAGGAAAATGAAGGTAAGAAAAAGTCGGAAGTCGATGAAATCCAATATTCCGATCTGATTGGTGATATCATCAAACGGGCTGAACAGGAAGGTGCTTTCGAGAACTTGAAAGGGAAAGGTAAACCGCTGAAGTTGGATGGGGACCATTCGTATAATCCTGACCGCCTGTTGAATAAGGTGATGAAGGACAATAATATCCTACCGCCATGGATCCAGATGGATAAGGAAATTGAACGGATGAAAGAAGAATTGGCGTCATATTCTAGTGAATATAACATCCGGAAGTCTGTCGAGGAAATCAACAAGAAGATTTTCAATTACAACCTGACCTGCCCTCCAACTGCACAGAAACGAAAATTGAAACTGGAGGATTACTTGCCAGCGGAATAAGATGCGTTTTGTAGATAAATCTTTGTTTTTGTAGATAATTTTATTTTTTGCATTTACCCCTCAATTTTTGTAGATAACATCTAGTTTACGTATACATGGCCGGAAGCATCTTCACTTTGGGGTCCCGACAGGCTCATTTTTTCCCACAAGTACAGCTGATTTCGTGAATTCAACATAGAAATTACCTATTTCCAATCAAAAAAGACCTGAATGGAAGCATTTTCTTCCATCAGGTCTTTTTCCTTTTAACTCCGGTCAGCGTTCATCAAGTTTTGACGAGAGAACTTACTGCTTTTTGTAATTCCTTGGCACATAATCCGGATAATCACTGATAATGCCGTCTACACCTGCATCAAGAAGCGGCTGGACGTCTTCTTTTGCGCGGACCGTCCAGGGCATGACACCCATGTCGAGAGCGTGAATACGGTCGACTAAAGCACGATCGATTTGATTTTTGTGCGGATTCACGTAATCGGCATACGACTTGAATTCATGCAAGGATTCATCTGTAAGGTCCAGATAGTTGGAAGTAAGCACACCGATCGGCACTTCAGGTAAAAGGTTGTGGAAGGTCTTCATCGAATTGAAATCAAAAGACTGTACAATGACTGAATTGTTTTCTGGCTTATCCATATTCCGTTCCTTCAATGCTTCAGCCACTTTTTCTTCAATTCCAGGGTAGTTAGAAGGGGCCTTCAGTTCAATCAAGAGTTTTGTTTTACCACGCATTCCATCCAACACATCTTCAAATGTCGGAATCGGTTCACCTTCAAATTCGGGTGCAAACCAGCTCCCTGCATCAAGAGCCCGAAGCTCTTCATATGTAAGGTCATTTACTTTTCCTGTGCCGTCAGTTGTCCGGTCTACAGTAGTATCATGAATGACGACGAGTTCCCCATCCTTGCTCATCTGGACATCCAATTCCACGTAATCTGCTTTCATCTCAAACGCTTTTCGGAAAGCAGCCATCGTATTTTCAGGTGCATAGCCTGCAGCTCCGCGATGTGCCACATTTTCAACATGCTCATGACTTTCAGCAGATGCACGTTCGAGCGGTAACGCCAGAAGAACTGCAACAATAGAAAAAGTAAACAATGCCATTGCGAATCTTTTTTCTGTAAAAGTAAACATACGCTCATCCCCATTCAGGTAAGTTTTAAAATACAGTTCCTACAATAACGGGGGTCTTTTAACCTGGTATGAACCTGAATATAATTTTTATGGATGAAATAGGGTACAAAGGCCGAGAGTTTGTTAAGGGGATGTTGAATATAGGTAATTCGTGGCAATAACGCAACAAACTAGCTTCATAAAATAGGCAAAAGGAAAGGAATCGCACATAAGCGATTCCTTTGATCAACTCTATTAATGCGGCACATACGCCAATTGGATGAAGAATAATACGGCGAATAGTATAACAAGAGGATGGACTTCACGCCATTTGCCTCGTACAATTTTCAAAAGCGGATAAGAAATAAATCCGAGCGCAATTCCTGTTGCAATGCTTGATGTAAGTGGCATCGTCAATATGATCAGGAATGCCGGGAATGATTCGTCAAAGGTGTTCCAATCGATTTTCGAAAGGCTTGACAGCATGAAGCTACCGACGATGATCAGAGTTGGAGCCGTGATTGCAGCTAATCCTGAGATCGCACCTACGAGTGGAGCGAAAAACATCGCGACGATGAACAGGAACGCAACGACCATATTCGTCATTCCGGTACGACCGCCTGCAGCAACACCTGAGGACGACTCGATATAGGCACTGGTCGGGCTTGTACCGAAAATCGCTCCGACAGAAGTAGCGACAGAATCAGCAAGCAGCGCTTGACGTGCACGCGGCATTTTATTTCCTTTCATCAAGCCGGCTTGTTCAGCTACCCCGATCATCGTACCGGTCGTATCAAAAATCGTAACGAGTAGGAATGAAAATACGACTGCATAAAGACCATAGGTGAACATATCCGCGATAGCTGTAATTGGGCTTCCGAAAATGAAAGCATCCGGCATTGATGGTAATCCAACGACGCCATCCTTAAACTCAAGCTGTCCAGTGAAATAAGCGATTGTTCCAGTGACAACCATCCCCAAGAACAAGGCTCCGTTCACATTCAATGCCATCAGGATCAGTGTTACAGCTAGTCCAACTAAAGTTAAAATGACCTGCGGCGAATGGAGATCCCCTAATCCGACAAGGTTTTGTGGATGGGAAACGACAAGACCGGTCAGTCTAAGACCTATGAAAGCGATGAATAATCCGATTCCTGCAGTGATTCCATGCTTCAGGTTCGAAGGGATCGCCTCAATTAGTTTTTCACGGAAAGGTGTCAGCGATAGGATCACGAACAAAATACCAGCAATGAATACTGCCCCGAACGCTACTTCATAGGAGACACCCATACCACCGACGACAGAATACGCAAAGTAGGCATTCAAACCCATTCCAGGCGCGATCGCGATCGGATAGTTGGCGAACAATCCCATCCAAAGCGTTCCCACGACAGTCGCAATAATCGTCGCCATGAAAACAGCATCGAAGGGTGCGCCAGCCTCACTTAAAATACCCGGGTTAACGACAACGATGTAAACCATGGTCAAAAATGTCGTCAAACCAGCAATTAATTCGGTTTTAACGTTAGTTTGGTTTTCTTGTAGCTTAAAAAAGTTGGTAAACATAAGAAATACCCCCAAAATACGAACATTTATAATAACCATCCATAATAATATTCGTTTTTAATTCAGAATGCAAGAGGTAATCCGTAATCATTCATAAGAATTGAATAGTATGATAAGATAAAACCATACATTTAAGAGGATGTTCGCTTTAGAACATATACTTATAGATGATAATAGGAGGTTTTGGACGTGAAAGATCTCTTTGAAAACAATAATAACGATGGCGGTAAAAAGCCGAAGAAAAAACAAGGATTTACAATATTAAGCGGAGATTCAACAGATGGACACGGCGGTTACGGTGTCGGAACAATCAACCTCAACAACCTGACGCCGATCTTTGTCGACCCTGCAGATGAAGAAGTGTTCGTCGATATGGGAGCATTGCATGCCAGAAGCTCGGTCGAGAAACGAATCAAATTTACGGCGAACCGAGAAGATGCGCCGAATCCGAAACTATACTGGCTCGTATGGGTGATGGTCGATTCTTCAAATGAAGGACCATTTTACGCTGGACTAGGAGCCTGTGAACTCCAGGTCGATGTAGAAGCAAGACGAGGTTATAAAAGTATGCCTGAACACGTGAACAATATGGATAAGGCACTTAAGAAAAAAGTCGTCGTCGACCGTATGGACGAAAAATCGAAAGCCTTGTTGAAAAAGTTTTTGATCGAGCATAACGAGGAGTTCTGGGAGCGGGCGAGTGAGGACGTGAAGAACGCCCTTTAAATCCTGTTTACAGTCTTTCTGGCAAGATGTTGTAACGGAAATTTCTTTGAACAGTTTTTGAACAAAATGTGAAAAACCTGTGCGTTGGACTCGAAATCGAGTAAAATAAAAACTAGTTTTACACACATATTTACTAGGACAGAAAAAGGGATTGGCTCATCATGAGTCAGTCCCTTTTTCAATGAGTGCAACAACTCTCTCAGAAACTGCTTTAATGTTATATAAAAGCTTTGTGAACGATTCGCGGCACGCCTGCAGGAAAAGCGAGGAGCTTTGCGGAAGTAGGTAAATGCAAGGAAGTGATGTCTAGCTCAGCGACCAGTCACTTGGACCACTTCAAACTTCCTGCGACGGCGCCAGCCTCCTCGTCCGTTTTCCAGTGACCTCCGTGCATAACAGGGTCGCTTCCGCTTTTCTATGGCCCTCGGAAAAGGAATGAATTTCGCAACAAAATAGAAAAAGCGGACGAATCCGCTTTTTAACCTCTTATCCAGTTCCAGATCTTCTTGAAAAAGCCTTTTTCCTCTGTCGATTTTGGAGAAACCGGCATTGTTTTTTCCTTATCACTAGCATCGCCTGTACAATACTTCGTAGGCTCTGTCCCTTCAATATAATACGAAAGCTTCTTTCCAGGACAGCTGTCACTCGCGAGCAAGCCTGTATCTGGATTGACATATACGCCGACCACATCCTTAGGCTTAGGGAATTGTGCGACCGGACGACCTGCCATCGCATCCTTCATGAAGTGCCCCCAAATATTTTTCGAGTAGAGGACATCATTGAACGGATGCAATGTTTTTCCTTTATCATATCCCGTCCATACTCCGGTTACGAGCTGAGGCGTATAACCGATGATCCAGTTATCGTAGTTGGTCGAACCAGTTTTCCCAGCTGTCGGGCGATCAATCAAACTGTTGATGGAAGCACCGGTGACTCGTGTATAGTCATTAAGACGTTCATCGAAAACACCTTTCATCATGTCAGTCATCACATACGCGTATTCCGGCTCGACGACTTGCTTTTTCTCAACATCTTGCTCGTACACGACGTCTCCTTTATAGTCGACGACCTTTTTGATGAATCTTGGTTCGGTTTTTACACCATTGTTCGCAAATACACTGTATGCGGATGTCATCTCAAGGACCCCGACAGGCTTTGTACCGAGTGCTAACGAAGGGATCGGAGCCAAATCGCTTTTTATACCAAAATCCTTGGCCGCTTCAACTAGCTGTTCTGGACCGATGAAGATGTTGGTCTTGACTGCATAAACGTTGTCAGAAACAGCAACCGCTTGAGCTAAGGTAATGTTGTCATTGGCATAATGGTTGCCGAAATTTTCTGGTGTATACTGATTCTCTTCTCCTTCAAAGAACGTCGTCCGCTCGCTCATCAATAGACTAGAAGGTGTAAACCCATTCTTCAAGGCAGCGGTATAAAGAAATGGTTTGAATGTGGATCCAGGTGCTCGCCGTGCCTGGGTCGCGCGATTATAGGCGCTCTCCAGGTAATCCCTGCCGCCGACCATCGCTTTGACATCGCCTGATCTCGGATCGAGGGCGACCATGCCAACTTGTATATTCGAGGTTCTTGGAATCGATTCTTCAACCCAGTGCTCTGCTTTTTCCTGTAATTCCGGATCCAGGGTTGTATAGACGTGGTATCCGCCCAGCTCTACTTCATCAGCTTCCAATCCGATTTTATTTTTCAAAAGGTATTCGACTTCATCCTGAAAGTAAGCTGCTTTTTCAACCGGCAAGTTCGTTTTCCCCACGACTTTTAAAGGCTCTTCGTAGGCGTCAGTTGCTTCTTTTGCACTTACTGCCCCTGTTGCGACCATTGCATCCAGCACAATCTTCTGACGTTTTTTTGCACGATCCATATTGACGACTGGACTATAATAAGATGGGCCTTTAGGAATACCAGCCAGCATGCTTGATTCAGCCAGGTTCAAATCTTTCGCGGACTTCCCGTAGTAATATTGAGATGCTGCTTCGATCCCGTAATTCCCATGGCCGTAATAGATGGTGTTTAAATAACCCTGCAGGATTTCCTCTTTCGTATAATTGGCTTCAATCCTTGCTGCATAGATCGCTTCTTTTAGCTTCCGTTCCCAGGTTTTATCTGGGGCTAGGAATAGATTCCGAGAATACTGCTGCGTGATCGTGCTCGCGCCCTGCACTTTTGAACCTGCCCGGATATCCGCTAGGATGGCAGCCGCGATCCGTTTATAATCAAAGCCATGATGGCTATAGAATCTCCTGTCCTCAACAGCCACCGTCGCTTCTGTCATATAGGGGGAGACATCGTCAAGTTTTACCCAGAAACGATTTTGGCCAAGGGGTTCATACTCTCCAATGATCGAATCATCTGATCCATAAAAGACCGTAGTCTGGGGGACTTTCAACGGTGGAGGACCAATGAGATTGATCGTGATAAGAAATATGAAACCTATCAATACAACGGGTAAGGAAAATATTAATAAAGTACGAAGCCAGAGCCAAACAATTTTCCATGTTCTCATCAAACGATCGACTGTTATGACTTCCATGACATGTCCCCCCTTTACTCAAGTTTCTCTACACGATTGGACAGAATAACTTTTCAGCAAGATGACGAATCAAATGCAGTAGAAAATTTAAGAAATAAGTATGAGTGCTATCAATGGCTCAGCCTGCACCAGGGTTGGCTTTGCCAGATTGTCTTTACTAGTATGGGAGGGTTTCAATGATTCTAAACGTTGACATGAAGGAGTTTGTTAAAATTCAGCTATAAAATTCTCTTGCAAAAATAGGGCAATCGAGTATACTTTTCTTGCACATCATGAATTTGGAAGTTTCAAATGAATGGCTGGGGAAACGGACAATAGATAATAGATTATGGAACATAGTATGAATGGATTCGAAACTGGCCAAATTCTTGTGATACAATGCGAAATAAGATTTTAAGAAGTGGCACAGTTACTTAATTGTTGATTTCTAAGAAATTTCCTAATCAAAAATAAAATTTAGCAAAGCTTAAGAAATAAAAATGAGGTGAATGGAATGGAATTATGGTATACCGAAAAGCAAACAGAGAAGTTCGGCATCACTGCGAAAATCAAGCAGACATTACATACGGAACAAACGGATTTTCAGCGTTTGGACATGATCGAAACAGAAGAGTTTGGTAACATGCTTGTCCTTGATGGTATGGTCATGACGACCCAGAAGGATGAATTTGTCTATCACGAAATGGTCGCTCACGTTCCTCTTTTTACACACCCGAATCCGAAACACGTTCTTGTTGTCGGCGGTGGAGATGGCGGTGTAATCCGCGAAGTGTTGAAGCATTCTTCTGTGGAGAAAGCAGTCCTTGTCGAAATCGATGGAAAAGTCATCGAGTATTCGAAAAAGTATCTGCCTGAAATTGCTGGGGACCTGGATGATCCACGTGTTGACGTTCAAGTGGATGACGGATTCATGCACATCGCGAAAAGTGAAAACGAGTACGATGTCATCATGGTCGATTCGACTGAGCCGGTCGGTCCAGCAGCTAAATTGTTTGAAAAAGGTTTCTATGAAGGGATTTCAAAAGCCTTGAAAGAAGACGGTGTATTCGTTGCGCAGACCGACAACCCTTGGTTTAAAGCGGATCTCATTTCTCAAGTGCACCGTGATGTGAAAGAGATTTTCCCTGTAACGCGGCTTTATACCGCGAACATCCCGACATATCCAAGCGGTTTGTGGACGTTCACAATCGGATCGAAAGTACAAGATCCTTTGAAAGTGGATGAAGAACGTTTTCATGAGATCGACACGAAGTACTATACAAAAGAATTGCATACAGCCGCATTCACACTCCCTAAATTCGTCCGGGACTTAGTTAAGTAGGAGGCAGCCATGCGATTTGAAGAAGCTTATTCAGGAAATGTGTTCATAAAGAGTCATCCTAGTTTCGAAGACAGTGAAGCGGTCATTTACGGGATGCCCATGGACTGGACGGTCAGCTTCCGTCCTGGTTCACGATTCGGTCCTGCTAAAATCCGTGAAGTCTCACTCGGCCTCGAAGAATATAGCCCGTACATGGATCGTGAGCTTGAGGAAGTACGATTTTACGATGCAGGGGACATTCCGCTGCCGTTCGGAAATCCGCAGCGCAGTATCGATATGATCGAGGAATATGTAGGGAAAATTTTAGATGCGGGGAAGTTTCCGCTCGGAATCGGCGGGGAGCACCTCGTTTCATGGCCGGTCTTTAAAGCACTCCATAAAAAGTACGAGAATTTTGCAGTCATCCATATCGATGCCCATACGGATCTGCGCGAAGACTACGAAGGGGAACCTTTATCCCATTCGACACCGATTCGAAAAGCAAGTGAGCTCATCGGACCGGAGAATGTCTATTCGTTCGGAATCCGTTCAGGAATGAAAGAGGAATTCCAGTATGCGAAAGAGTCAGGCATGTATCTGGCGAAATTCGATGTGGCAGAACCGTTGAAGACAGTACTGCCACAGCTTGCTGGTCGCAATGTGTATGTGACGATCGATATCGATGTGCTCGACCCTGCGCATGCACCAGGAACAGGAACAGCGGAAGCGGGTGGCATCACTTCGAAAGAACTTTTGGAAGCGATCGTGTTGATTGCAAAGTCAGATGTGAAAGTTATCGGTGCAGACCTTGTCGAAGTCGCACCGGTTTATGATCATTCCGAACAAACGCCAATCGCCGCAAGCAAATTCATTAGAGAAATGCTTCTAGGCTGGGTGAAATAAGTTTGTTTGAGTTTGAAGCCCTTTTAGAAAGATGAACTCTTTCTGGAAGGGTTTTTTCATATCATGTCATGCTGGAAAGGTTAGCCTGTGCCCAGCGAAATTTGCGGCAAGGAAGTTTACGGACACCAGAGCCGTTATTTGCTTCGAAAGACCATGTTTTTTAACAATAGCGGACACCAGAGACCTTATTATCCCGAAATCTTTGGAAAACAAGGGTCTTTTTCCAAAATAGCGTCCCTGGTGTCCGCTAATTTTCCGAAACCCTCCAATTTGCCACAAATAACGTCTGTAGTGTCCGTTAATTTTTGAATGACGTCTGATCACCGCGAGAAACAACAATTTTCAACCAATATTATTGCTTTATGACAAATGGGAAGTACGGGAAGGAGATTCATTGCAAGGTCTAATTAGTTAGGTGGCGATATATAATTGGTTGCTTGTCAGAATCAAAGACCAGGGTCCGGGCATTCCAAAGGACCGCATGTCGAGACTCGGAGAACCTTTTTATACGACAAAAGAAAAAGGCACAGGCTTGGGATTGATGGTCAGTTTCAAGATCATCAAGGATCATAAAGGAACGATCCATTTTTCCAGCAGTGACGAGGAAGGTACCACAGTAGAGGTAGTCCTGCCACTTCCAGTTGAAGGTTAATGGATATCCTTGCATATCGCTACCCGATACGGGAGCGATTTCCCGCGTATCGCCCCCCGATACGGAGCAGAAATCACCCGATAAGAAGAATAGAGTTTAATTTATAGTAAAATTTTCCGATGAAACGTCTTAACGCTGAACCTTGAAAGAGGAGGCGCTTTTTTATTATAATGGGTAAGTTAATGAAGAGAAGGATGTGAACAGTGTGGATATAACGATACCTATCGAAGTGGATCTACATACGAAAATCACCGAGTCAGGTGCAACAGAAGATACTTCATTATCTTCGAGTGGAACGTTATACAGGAAAAATGATACTGTCTACCTTCGCTATGAAGAAGTAATCAATGGGACGGACAAAGTGAACACGACGATAAAAATTCAAAACGATGATATCACCATCATCCGCCAAGGAGCAGTTTCGATGCGACAGCGGTTCGCGCCAGGAGTTGAGAAGGAAGGTACCTATGAAAGCCCTTATGGTCCGATCCAGATCGCTACCCGGACGGAGAAGGTGGATTTCGATTGGAACGAAGCAGAAAAGAAGGGTCATTTATCATTGGATTATCAGGTGCTCTTCCAGGGTGAAGAGTCCGGTTACCACCAAATGCTTATCAAGCTGAGAGGGGAAGAAAGATGACGATTGTAGAACAGGTGAAGGAACAATTGAAAAACGAAATCGCCGATTCGGTCGTAAAAGCAGGTTTAGCAGCAGAAGATCAGCTCCCAGAAGTCGTTCTTGAACTTCCGAAGAACAAGGATCATGGAGATTTTGCGACGAACATGGCGATGCAGCTCGCCCGTATTGCAAAAAAAGCACCACGCCAGATCGCTGAAGAAATAGTTGCGAACTTCGATCAGACGAAAGCATCGATTGAAAAAATCGAAATTGCAGGACCTGGTTTCATCAATTTTTACCTGGACAACCACTACTTGACAGGCCTGATCCCTGCAATCATCGAAGCAGGCGATAAATACGGGGAGACTGAAACAGGACAGAGCAAGAAGGTCCAGATCGAATTCGTTTCCGCAAACCCGACCGGAAGCCTGCATCTCGGTCATGCACGCGGAGCAGCCGTAGGAGATACTCTTTGTAACATACTCGATAAAGCAGGTTATGATGTTTCACGGGAATATTATATCAATGATGCCGGGAATCAAATTCACAATCTGGCATTATCCCTTGAAGCCCGTTATCTAGAGGCACTCGGCCATGAAGCTGAGATGCCGGAAGACGGATACTACGGCAAAGATATCATCAAGTTTGCAGAAGAGGTAGCAGAAAAGGATGGCGACAAATATGTCACCTTGAACCAGGAAGAACGCTTACGATTCTTCTTGGAATATGGACTTGAAAAACAGCTTGAGAAAATCAAGGAAGATCTGGCAGCATTCCGTGTCCTTTTCGATGAATGGTATTCAGAAACATCTCTCTATACATCTGGTAAAATCGATGAAACACTTGAATTGCTGAAGGAAAAAGACGTCACCTATGAGAAAGATGGCGCGATGTGGTTCAGGACAACCGATTATGGAGACGACAAAGATCGGGTACTGATCAAAAATGATGGGACTTATACGTATTTGACACCTGACATGGCGTATCACTTCGATAAGTTCAAGCGAGGCTTTGAAACAGTGATCAATATATGGGGTGCAGACCATCACGGTTATATCCCGCGTATGAAGGCTGCAGTTGAGGCGCTTGGCTATGAGCGTGAACAGCTCGAAGTACAGATCATCCAGCTGGTCAGTCTTTTCCAAAACGGTGAAAAAGTGAAGATGAGTAAACGGACTGGTAAAGCTGTCACGTTAAGGGAACTGATGGATGAAGTCGGTGTTGATGCAATGCGGTATTTCTTCGCAATGCGCAGCTCCGATTCCCATCTCGATTTCGATATGGATCTTGCTGTATCCCGTTCAAACGAAAACCCGGTCTATTACATCCAATATGCGCATGCCCGCGTATGCAGCATGCTTCGTCAAGGAAAAGAAAAAGGATATTCATTCGAAGAACAAGTGGACTTTTCCACGATTCGCTCGGAAAAAGAATATGATCTGTTGAAAAAATTAGGTGAGTTTCCTGAAGCGGTAGAAGAGGCTGCATTGTCCTTGTCGACGCAACGGATGACGAACTATTTGTTTGAGCTTGCATCGACACTCCACAGCTTTTATAACGCAGAACGGGTTCTTGATGATGAAAACCCTGAACAAAGCAAGGCAAGATATGCATTGATGAAAGCAGTGCAGCAAACGATCAAGAACGGAACAGAATTGATTGGTGTTTCCGCTCCAGAAAAAATGTAAGGACATATTTCACAATGCTCTCTGTCATACTAAATGACAGGGAGCATTATCTTTTTAAAGAAAGCCTTTGTGAAATTGTAATGTTGATAAATTGAGAATTTTCTTAAGTGAAATTCGCGACACTCCAGCGGGAAAGGCGAGCCAGGCGAGACCGCACAGTTTTAAAAGGATTTTCGACTTATAATAATGAACTTCGACTAAATACCACCACGTCCTATGGTGAACGTTGAAAAACAGTACATCCTATACAAGTACGTCCTGTGTGTGAACGTCGAAGTCAGCAGAAGGTATCGAGATCCTGTGCAAGTGAGGAGGCTTGCGGAGGTGGGTAATACAGGGAAGTGATGTCTTGCTCAGTCACTTGGATCACTTCAACCTTCCTGCGGCGGCGACAGCCTTCTCGTCAGTTTTCCAGTGACCTACGTGACTAATCGGGTCGCTTCCGCTTTTCGTTGCCCGCGGAAAGGGAGTGAATTTCTGAATCAACAATTACATAACAAAGCGGATGATATACACTGGAGGAGTTATCATATGAAAATTGCATTATTATCGATATTGTGCGGCTTCATTGTTGGAGTCGTATTCGCCTCATTCAAGCTTCCGATCCCTGCTCCGCCAGCACTTGCAGGCATCCTTGGGATTGTTGGAATCTATCTCGGCTATAAGTTCGTCATAACGGTAATGCCTCTGCTATTAAATGGATAACCACTGCCATCAACGTTCGCGGCCTTTGAATTGATATGAAACCAAAACGTTGTTGCAGAGCCAGATGAAAAGGGGATAACCGAGATGTCTGTTCAATTGGTATTAGACCGTAAAATAAGTGTAGAAGATAAGGGTGAGGGGATTCCGATCGTTTTCCTTCATCCTCCTGGACTTGGGAAAAGTGTGTTCATGTATCAGTCACACCTATCCTCCTCTTACCGGATCATCACCTATGATATGTGTGGGCACGGATTCAGTGACCCGGCAAATGGACAAGTCACAATCGAAAGTCTGACTGAGGAATTGCTTCGATTGCTAGATCAATTGCAAGTGGAAAAAGCGGTCATTTGTGGGTATTCGGCAGCTGGATCGGTCGTACAGCATTTTGCGATCACACATCCAGAGCGAGTTCTCGGTCTCATTTTAAGCGGAGGTTTTCCTTATGTGAAAACATTCTTGAAAGCCGAATTCCTTGCAGGGATGAAGCTATTGGAATTTTCTCCTGCTCTTCTTTCGAAAATTTTAGTGATAAGTCATGGGAAAAAGAAGGAAGAACAAGAGCTCCTGTGGAAAACAGTGAGGAAGACAAATCGGAAAAATTGGTACGATTTTTATCAAGCCTCATACACCTATTCCTGCCTGGATCAATTATCACGCATAACAGTTCCGGTACTCGTCATTTATGGAGATCGTGTCGTGCATATCAAAATCTTTGAAGAAGTGTACAGACACCATTTGCAGCAGCCACACATCGCCATCGTCAAGAATGCATTCCACGAGGTGCCGATACGTAAGTGGAACATCTTCAACCAACTAGTCCATGAATTCATCAGTTCGAAAATAAGATGCCGAAATATCTTTCCAGTCAATCGCATACAGTAGTTTAACAAGCTGTCTATTAGGAGGAGAAGCGGATGGACGAAGTGAAGAAGCATCGACGCCCTAGTGTCCAAGTATATGCATCTTTATCGCAGCGTGCATTGGCTATGATTGTAGATCTGGTTGTCGTAACGGCTCCTTTAAGTGTAATCAGTTATCTCGTTTCCGGGGCTTGGAGAGGGGACTGGATCACGGTTGGTGTAGAAATATTTTATTGGGTGATCATTCCGGTTTTGACCGGTGGATACACGATTGGAAAATGGATGGCTGGGATTCGTATCGAAATGCGTAAAGGGACCGATCCCGGAATTTTATGTATGGTCCTCCGATATGGAGTTGTTCCATTCTTTTACGTGATTTCTTTTGGGGGGCTGCTTCTCGTCAGTATAGGAATGATGATGATACGGCCTGATCGCAAATCATTGCACGATGTCATTGCGAATACAGTCGTGGTGAAAGACTCCGTTCCGAAATATGTACAACAGCACACGAAGGTGTCCGCATGATCATTGAAGCTGAATGAGAACAAGCGAGATCAGTAGACCAAGTGAAGTGATGAAACCCACGAGCGGCCCTCCTTTTTTGAAAGCCTCCGGTACCATCGTGTCAACGACCATCGCGGTGATTCCGCCAGCTGCTAAGGCTTTGATGACCGGAATCGTTTCAGGCATCGCATTCTTTAGAAATAAATAGCCGGCAAGAGCACTCAATCCTGTCGACACAAAGACGGTTGCCCACATACTGAGAATCTTCGTGTGTGAGTAACCGTTCTTTTTTAATCCGACTGTGCTGGAAAGTCCTTCAGGAAAATTGCTGATAAAAACAGCGATGAAAAACAACCAGCCGATTTTACCCTCTTGTAAAATATTGACCCCAATGATAATTGATTCCGGTATTGATTCCGCGAAAAGTATATTGCGATGATCATGGCTTTCGGTGCAGGAATCCTACTTGGAGCTGCCGCCTTTGAGCTTTTGACCGAAATGCACCAAAGAAAACTGACGAACCAGCAATTGCTCCCACAATTAATGCGAGCCACATCACACTTCATCCTTTTTGTTTAGATTTCAAAGTGAATCTTTACGATCGTTAATGTTTTAGTTACTTCTTTGAGAACAAATTTATATTATATTTAACTCACTTGTTGATTTTAACGAATTTTACGACACTCCTGTGGGAAAAGCGAGCGAGGAGAGAACCTGCAGAGAACGTGCAAGTGAGCGAGGAAGCTCTCGGTTCGCCCACGGAAAGGGAGTAAATTTCGAAGAAAATCAACATCATTATTTAACATAGCCTTATTTAAAGAAAGCGGGAGATTGAAAGTGCCAGTAATCCTTTGCCTTTTTCCAAAATTGAGCGTTTACGGAGATCCGGCAGTGTCAATCGTTCGGATTGTTGAAGATCAAACTCGAGTACCCTTTCGATCTTTTGGATGAGTGAAGTTGAAGTGAAGAGACAGTTCACTTCATTGTTCAAATAAAAGCTCCGTTTATCGAAATTCGCTGTCCCGAGATCGCAGAACTTCCGATCGATCAAGAAGACTTTGGAATGGTAGAAGCCAGGGTAATAGCGGTACACTTCAACACCAGCTGCAAGGAGGGGAAGCAGATAGGGGATCGCTGCTTCCTTCACGAAAGGGTGATCGGATCGCATTGGAATCAAGATCGTCACTCTAATCCCCTTTTTGCTTGCTTTTTTCAATGCCTGGACAAGTCTCTTCCCGGGGATAAAATATGGTGAACCGATGAAAATCGATTTTTCCGCTTCCTCGATTTTGTTCAAAAAGAAGTCTTCCATATGTTCACCGTTGGTCGCAAGCAATGCGAACTCTTCATCGCCAGTATCCTCAGTCGCTAGAGGTGTGATCTCAAGAGATTCCCCCGTTGATTCCTTCCAATCCCATTGGATCAATTTAACGAATTGCTCGACAACCTTTCCGGTCAATCTCAAATGATAGTCCCGCCAATGACCAAGCTTTGGATTTTTTCCGATGTATTCTTCACCGATGTTATACCCGCCAATATAAGCGATCGTTCCATCGACCACTGTGATTTTCCGATGGTTCCGACGGTTGAATGTATAAAAAAGAAAAGGGGGACGCGGTGGTTCGGTCTGCAATATTCTGATCCCGTAGGATTTGAGGTTCTCAAGTGTTTTTTTAGGCAATTGGTAACTTCCGATCGCATCAAACACTAAATAAACAGCCACACCCTCAGAAGCTTTCTTTTTCAAGATTTGGAACAATTCTTGCCCAAGCGGATCATTTCGGATGATATAAAACTGAACGTAAATGAAAGATTCTGCTTCCTTCAAGTCGGAAAATAATTTTGAAAAGAAAGGGACTCCCTCAGAGATCAGCTCAGCTTTTCCTCGTTCAGGGGGGAGATAGAGCTGATTCGTATCTTTTGAGTGTTTTTTCCATCCTAGATAAAAGTCGATCGATGCCCAAAGAATGAGCAATGCAATAATTACAACGATAGTCATGAACATTTTTCTCAGCACACCCCGAATTACAGACGATTTGTGCTCTTACTATTCCCAATCCAAGCCTTATCTATCAAAAAATGCGGATGAAGGCATACAAAAGAGATTTGAAATTTTTCGGAAAAATTTCGTCGACTGAATGCTCATTCATTAAAATCTATGCTATAATAATGTCAGAAAATTAGTTTCATTCTGAATTGAGGTCCTAATAATCTTTGCTATTGTAACCACATGAGAAACTGAAGGGGGCTAAACGAAGTCATGGATACATTATTGATCATTAACTGGCTTGCATTCCTTTTTGTAACCGCTTACGGAATATACTTGTTCGCTTATGTTGTGAAAACGCGATATGAGTATATCAAGCTAGGGAAGAAAGCTGAATTCGACCATACGATGAAAGAACGTTTTCAATCGATTTTAGTGAACGTATTCGGTCAAAAAAAGCTATTGAAGGATAAAAAAAGCGGCATCATCCATGTCATGATGTTCTATGGGTTCATCATGGTGCAGTTCGGTGCCATTGATATGATTTGGAAGGGGCTGAAACCGGAATCGCACCTGCCGTTCGGTCCGTTATATCCAGCATTCACGTTATTCCAGGAGTTTGTGACGCTGATGATCCTTGTAGCGGTGCTTTGGGCATTTTACCGCCGTTATATTGAAAAGCTCGTCCGTTTGAAGCGCGGATTTAAAGCTGGACTAGTCCTATTGTTCATCGGAGGGTTGATGCTTTCCGTCCTTTTCGGAAACGGTATGGAAATCATATGGCATAACCTTGAACTCTCTTGGACAGCACCAGTGGCTAGTGCGATCGCCTTTTTATTCGGATGGGTTGGAAAGACCGGTGCAGTCGTCTTATTCTATGTTGCTTGGTGGGTCCATCTGTTGATTTTGCTCACATTCTTAGTCTACGTACCACAATCGAAGCATGCTCATTTAATCGCAGGACCGATCAACGTATTCCTTGGTCGTACACATAAGGTGGGAAGACTGGCAGCGATTGACTTTGAAGATGAATCACAAGAAACATTCGGTGTCGGTAAGGTTGAGGAATTCAACCAGAAACAGCTCGTCGACTTGTATGCATGTGTCGAATGTGGACGCTGTACAAACGTCTGTCCTGCGACGGGTACCGGAAAAATGCTTTCGCCGATGGATCTGATCATCAAAATTCGTGATCATCTAACGGAAAAGGGTGCAGCGATCACTTCACGTACACCGTGGGTTCCGGCTGTCGCATTCAATAATACGACCGGTAACCAGCTCGCGATCGCAGCACAAGGGAAAGGAAGTCAAGAAACAGCTGCAACCGTAGAGGAAGGCAGCCGTGGATTTGATTATACGATCGACTTGATTGGCGATGTCATTACTGAAGAAGAAATCTGGGCTTGTACAACTTGTCGTAACTGTGAAGACCAGTGCCCTGTCATGAATGAACACGTCGACAAAATCATCGACATGAGACGTTACCTCGTATTGACAGAAGGAAAGATGGATGCGGATGGACAGCGTGCAATCCAAAACATCGAACGTCAAGGAAATCCTTGGGGACTCAGTCGTAAGGAACGTGAAGATTGGCGCGACGGACATGAAGATGTCCATATCCCGACAGTAAAAGAAGTTGAAAAATCAGGAGGAGAGTTCGAGTACCTCTTCTGGGTCAGCTCAATGGGCTCTTATGACAACCGCAGTCAAAAAATCGCGCTGTCACTCGCTCGCATGATGAACTCGGCTGGCATCAAGTTCGCGATCCTCGGAAACAAAGAGAAGAACTCTGGTGACACACCACGTCGAATCGGAAACGAGTTCTTGTTCCAGGAAATCGCGACGAAAAACATCGAATTGTTCAAAAAGCATGATGTGAAGAAGATCATCACGATTGACCCGCATGCCTATAACACTTTTAAAAATGAATACCCTGACTTCGGTCTTGAAGGCGTTGAAGTCTATCACCATACAGAGCTATTGGCAGAATGGATTCGAGAAGGCCGCTTGAAGCCAACGCATGAAGTCGAGGAGACGATCACCTATCACGATTCTTGCTACCTCGGACGTTACAACGAGGTTTATGAACCACCTCGTGACATTTTGAAAGCGATTCCGGGTGTCAAGGTCGTCGAGATGAACCGTAGCCGACAAAACGGAATGTGCTGTGGAGCTGGTGGCGGTATGATGTGGATGGAAGAGGATGCTGGACACCGAGTCAATGTGGCACGTACAGAGCAGGCGCTTGAAGTAAATCCGACTATGATCGGAAGCGGATGTCCTTACTGCTTGACGATGTTGAGCGACGGAACGAAAGCGAAGGAAGTCGAAGATAACGTCCAGACGCTAGACGTCGTGGAAATTTTAGAGAAATCCGTACTGGGTGATGAAAAACAGCGTATCGCGCAATGACTGGATTAGGAAAAGAAGATCAGAGACGGTGAAAATCGTCTCCTGATCTCTTTCTATGACAGCGGTCCGATTGAGCGTTCGCTCGAAAGTTATCAAGACGGCGTGTGCGTAGTAAAGAAGTTCAGTTTTATAAATTACGAAGCGTTTTTGCAAATATGTTTTACGAATATGCACCCTAGTTTACAAATATCAGCCGGAGTTTTACAAAAATGATCGCACTTTTTACAAATATCCACCTGGTTTTATGAAAAAAAAGGAGGAGTTACACATGGGAAAAACAGTAATCGTTAGTGGTGTGAGGACGCCATTCGGCAAGTTCGGTGGCGCACTCAGTTCACTCACCGCACCACAACTTGGAGGAGTTGCAATCAAGGAAGCACTCGTACGCGCAGGCATTTCACCAAAGGATGTCGATGAGGTGATCATGGGGTCCGTGCTACAGGCTGGTCAAGGGCAAATCCCTTCACGTCAAGCGGCGAATTACGCGAATATCCCGTGGGAAGTCAAAACGGAAACGATCAACAAAGTGTGTGCTTCTGGGTTGCGTAGCGTTACGCTTGCAGACCAGATCATTCGTGCTGGTGATGAAGAAGTGATCGTTGCAGGCGGTATGGAGTCGATGAGCAATGCTCCGTATATGATGCCGAAAGCACGCTGGGGGTTGCGGATGGGTGATGCGAAAGTCGTCGATTCGATGGTTTCTGACGGCCTCACATGTTCCTTCAAAGGTGTTCACATGGGGAATTACGGCAACTCGACAGCCAACGAATTCGGTCTGACGAGAGAAAAACAGGATGAGTGGGCTTACCGCAGCCATCAACGTGCTGTATCAGCAATTGAAGAGGGAAAGCTATCAGAAGAGATCGTAACGGTGGAAGTACCGCAGCGTAAAGGTGATCAGCTCGTCGTTGAGCAAGATGAAGCACCGCGAAAAGACACGACAGTCGAACGACTTGGAAACCTGAAGCCGGTTTTCGACCCACAAGGCTCGATCACAGCCGGCAATGCACCTGGTGTCAACGATGGTGCAGGAGCGCTCGTTCTCATGTCAGAAGAACGTGCGAAGAAAGAAGGCAAACAAGTGATGGCGACGATCCTTGGGCATACAGCGATCGCGATGGAACCTGAAAACTTCCCGCAAACACCGGGTGTTGTAATCAACGAACTTTTAAAGAAGACAGAAAAATCATTAGAGGAAATCGACCTGTTCGAAGTGAACGAAGCATTTGCCGCAGTAGCTCTTGTCAGCTCGCAAATCGCAGAGCTTGACGCAGAAAAAGTGAACGTCAACGGTGGTGCGGTCGCACTCGGTCACCCGATCGGGGCAAGCGGAGCAAGAATCATCATCACGTTAATCCATGAATTGAAACGTCGCGGCGGTGGAATCGGAATCGCAGCCATTTGCAGCGGCGGTGGTCAAGGCGATGCTGTCATGGTCGAAGTAGAAAAGCAATAAACGAGGAGGATCCACATGCAAATCAAAAAAGTAATGGTAGTCGGAGCAGGACAGATGGGAGCAGGAATCGCACAGGTTTTCGCTCAAGCGGATTTCAACGTGGTTTTACATGACTTGAAAGAAGATATTGTACAAAAAGGAATGGCTTATATAACGAAGAACATGAACCGACAAGTGGAAAAAGAGCGGATGACGAGAGAAGCGGCGGATGCGGTTATAAGCCGTTTGACACTTTCTACTGATTTGAATAACGCATCGGATGTCGACCTTGTCGTCGAAGCGGTTGTGGAAAATATTGACATCAAAAGCAAGCTCTTCTCGCATCTTGATGAAATCGCTCCCGAACATGCAATTCTTGCGACGAATACATCATCGTTACCGATTACAGAAATCGCAGCGGCGACAAATCGTCCGGAAAAAGTGATTGGAATGCATTTCATGAACCCGGTACCGGTCATGAAGCTTGTTGAGATCATTCGCGGGCTCGCTACAACGGATGAAACATATAAAATGATTGAAGATACGACGAAATCACTCAATAAAGTACCTGTTGAAGTGAATGACTTCCCAGGATTCGTGTCAAACCGTGTCCTGATGCCGATGATCAATGAAGCGATCTACACAGTGTATGAAGGTGTGGCTGAGCCTGAAGCGATTGATGAAGTGATGAAACTTGGTATGAATCACCCAATGGGACCGTTGACACTTGCTGATTTCATCGGCCTGGATACATGTCTGTATATTATGGAAACGCTTCACGAAGGTTTCGGTGACGATAAATACCGCCCATGTCCATTGCTGCGTAAATATGTGAAAGCAGGCTGGCTAGGGAAGAAAACCGGAAAAGGATTTTATGAGTACAACTAGGCATTTTGTGCATAGAAAGGGGGAGGACGATGAATCTTCGTTTTACGGAAGAACAAGAGATGATGCGTAAGATGGTCCGCGATTTTGCTGAAGCGGAAATCCGCCCTATTTTAGAGGAGATGGATGAAAAGGACGAATTCCCAAGAGCAGTCATTGATAAAATGGGTGAGCTCGGGTTGATGGGCATTCCGATTCCTGAAGAATACGGTGGGGCAGGGATGGATTTTACATCCTATATCATCGCGATCAATGAACTTTCAAGGGTCAGTGCAACAGTCGGCGTCATTTTATCGGTGCATACATCTGTAGGGACGAATCCGATCTATTACTTCGGAACTGAAGAACAGAAGAAAAAATATGTGCCGAAGCTCGCGGGTGGCCAATATCTTGGGGCATTCGGGCTGACAGAACCGAGCGCTGGGTCCGATGCAGGCGGATTGAAGACAAGGGCTGTCCGAGATGGAGATCATTACATTCTGAACGGATCGAAGGTTTTCATCACGAACACTGGAGAAGCGGATGTCTATATCGTTTTTGCATCGACGGATCCTGGTGAAGGAAGCCGTGGTATTGCAGCTTTTATCGTTGAAAAAGATACACCAGGCTTTGAAGTCGGTAAGAAAGAGAAAAAGATGGGGCTGAACGGTTCGAACACAAGTCAGCTTATCTTCGAAGATTGCCGGATCCCGGTGGAAAACCGTCTTGGTGAAGAAGGAATGGGCTTTAAAATCGCGATGGCGAACCTTGATATCGGTCGGATCGGAATCGCTGCTCAGGCACTGGGAATCGCTGAAGCGGCTCTTGAGTACTCCACCGTCTATGCAAAAGAACGTCAGCAGTTTGGTAAGCCGATTGGCTTGCAGCAAGGCGTCGGATTTAAACTTGCTGACATGGCAACCCACGTTGAAGGTGCAAAACTAATGACCTATAAAGCTGCGAATCTGAAATCACTCGGCAAACCTTGCGGAAAGGATGCCTCCATGGCGAAGCTCTTCGCCTCAACCATTGCGACCAAAGCGGCGATTGAAGCAGTCCAAGTACACGGCGGTTATGGCTATACGAAGGAATACCCTGTCGAGCGTCTCTTCCGCGATGCGAAAGTCTGTGAAATCTATGAAGGCACGAGTGAGATACAGAGATTGGTGATCAGCAAGCATTTGATGAACAGCTGATTCGGCGAATGATAAACTTCGAATTTCATCGTTACTTGGTTTTTCCGGTCCTCCGACGTACAGGGTGTTCTAGTACCGGCGTTGTCACAAGATTTCTGAATTGATCAACTTCGTAGTGATTTTACGCCGAGTCACCACAGGCGCAAGATGTGACGGGTTTAGCCGATTTCATTAAATGAACAGATTAACATGAAAAGTGAACAGATTAACGTAAGAACTGAACAGATTAACCCAGAAAGTGGTCAAATAAATCGAGAAAAACTCAGTGGATAAGGGAGAGGGAAGCATGCAATTTCAACTTTCAGAAGAACATGAAATGCTTAGAAAGATGGTCCGTGATTTTGCGAAGAACGAGGTGGAACCGACAGCTGCAGAACGTGACGAGGAAGAACGCTTCGACCGTTCGCTATTTGATCAGATGGCAGAGCTCGGTCTTACAGGTATTCCTTGGCCGGAAGAATACGGCGGAATCGGTTCGGATTACATGAGCTACGTCATTGCGGTAGAAGAATTATCACGTGTCTGTGCGTCGACAGGGGTAACCCTATCTGCACATACGTCACTTGCAGGCTGGCCGGTCTATAAGTTCGGTACAGAAGAGCAGAAGCAGAAATTCCTACGTCCTATGGCTGAAGGGAAAAAGCTTGGTGCATACGGTCTGACTGAACCGGGATCCGGATCTGACGCGGCAAAAATGAAAACGACAGCCCATCTTGATGGCGATGAGTATGTGTTGAACGGCTCAAAAATCTTCATCACGAACGGTGGAGACGCTGAAATTTATGTCGTGTTCGCAGTAACCGATGCTGAGAAGAAGCATAAAGGGATCTCCGCATTCATCGTGGAAAAAGGAACGCCTGGATTCTCATTCGGTAAAAAGGAAAAGAAACTCGGCATCCGTTCATCCCCGACATTGGAGATCATTTTTGAAGATTGCCGTGTACCGGTGGAAAACCGCCTAGGTGAAGAAGGCGAAGGTTTTAAAATCGCGATGCAGACACTGGACGGCGGCCGTAACGGGATTGCAGCACAAGCAGTCGGAATCGCCCAGGGTGCATTGGACGCTTCAACCAGCTACGCGAAAGAGCGCCAGCAGTTCGGTAAGCCAATCGGTTTACAGCAGGGAATCGGGTTTAAATTAGCGGACATGGCAACGAAGGTTGAAGCGGCAAGACTTTTAACCTATCAAGCAGCTTGGAGAGAGAGCGAAGGCATGCCATATGGTAAAGAGTCCGCGATGTCGAAGCTGTTTGCCGGTGATATCGCGATGGAAGTGACGACAGAAGCGGTACAAGTGTATGGTGGTTATGGCTATACAAAGGACTATCCGGTAGAACGTTACATGCGTGATGCGAAAATCACTCAAATCTACGAAGGAACGAACGAAATCCAGCGACTTGTCATTTCGAGAATGCTTTTGGCAGATTGATAGCAGTATTGACGAACGAGGAGGACCACCCATGCATGACCTCGCCAAGAAAATAGTTGAAAAAGACGTGAGAGCGTTAGCGAGAGGAATCAGCTTCCTTGAGAACGATCACCCAGATAAACTCACGATTTTAAAAGAATTGCATGATCAGGGCAAAGGCGCTCATATCATCGGAATCACAGGTTCTCCGGGTGCGGGGAAAAGCTCGCTCGTCAATCGCTTCATCCAGTTCTTGAGATCAAAAAATTTGACTATCGGAATCGTCGCTGTCGACCCGACAAGTCCCTTCAGCGGTGGAGCATTGCTTGGGGACCGGGTACGGATGTCGGAGCATTTTACAGATCCAGGGGTGTATATCCGCAGTATGGGGACCCGTGGAAGTCTTGGCGGACTCGCGCGGACCACCAAAGAGACGGTTCGGATGATGGATGCCTATGGCTTTGACGTCATCCTTGTGGAAACGGTCGGAGTCGGCCAATCGGAGCTCGATATCATGAAAGTGGCTGACACGACAGCCGTGGTTTTGAACCCAGGAAGCGGAGATGTGGTACAGGTTTTCAAAGCTGGAATCATGGAGATTGCGGACCTGTTCATCATCAATAAAGCAGACCTTCCGGGAGTATCGAAATTGATGACGGAAATCGAAGGGATGCTCGATCTCGTCAAGCATGACGCGGATTACCGTCCCCCGATCGCCAAAACAATTTCGACACAGAACAAAGGTCTTGAAGACGTCTGGGAGCTTGCCCGAAAGCATTTGCAGTACCTTGAGGAAAGCGGAGAAGGCAAACGTAAAAAGACGTGTATTTTACAAGATGAAGTGCTGGAAGTCGTTCATTATGAACTCATGAAGAAGATAGAGCAGGATCAACTGGATGGAGACTGGAGAGAACAGATCGAACGGAGAGAAATCGATCCTTACACTGCTGCAGCGAACATATTGTTGGAGCTTAACATAGGTAAAAAAGAACGCTAGACGATCAACCAGATGTGAGACTACAAAGCGTATGGAATTATAAACGATATCGACTAAGAGAGAGGGATGACGTTGGGGAAAAAGAAAGTACCTTCGCTAGTCAAAGACGAGAAGCTCATACAAAAGCGTCGTGAAGAAATGGTGAAAGCAGCGGTAACGCTTTTCAAGGACAAGGGATTCCATCGGACGACAACAAGAGAAATCGCAAAAGCAGCTGGATTCAGCATCGGTACCCTTTACGAGTACATCCGCTCGAAGGAAGATGTGCTGTATCTTGTCTGTGATTCAATCTACGATGAGGTCCGGACTCGCCTGCAAAGTGAGATCGTCATGGATCAGCCCGGGATAAACAGGCTCAAGGAAGCGATCGCTGCGTACTTTAAAGTAATGGATGAAATGCAGGATGAGGTTCTTGTCATGTATCAGGAAGCGAAATCCTTATCAGATGAGGCACTGCCGTACGTCTTACGTAAAGAAATCGAGATGACAGCGATATTCGAAAAGCTGATCCAGCGCTCGGTCGATGCAGGTAACCTCTCCTTATCGGAAGAGGAAGTCAGCCTGCTAGCACATACCATTCTGATACAGGGGCAGATGTGGACGTTCAGACGATGGGCGCTGCAGAAGAACTATAATTTGGAAGCGTACACACAATTCCAAATCCAGCTCTTATTGAACGGAATCGAGATGGGCAGGCCGGCAAGTAAAGTTTAGGGCTGGTTAGAGTATCGGGAAACCCCCGATGATATATAAAGCTGAAAATGTACCAACCGAAGAAAGGAGCAAGCCTAAAATGGAAAATGAAGTATACAAACCGAAGAACCATGTTCGTTTTGTTACAGCCGCAAGTCTTTTCGATGGTCATGACGCTTCCATCAACATCATGCGTCGAATCATCCAGGCTAGTGGAGCGGAAGTCATTCATCTAGGACATAACCGTTCCGTGGATGAAGTCGTGCAGGCTGCCATCCAGGAGGATGTCCAGGGAATCGCCGTCTCCTCCTACCAGGGCGGGCATGTTGAATATTTCAAATACATGGTCGATCTTTTAAAAGAAAATGGGGCTTCGCATATTCGTGTCTACGGGGGTGGCGGAGGGGTCATCATCCCGAAGGAAATCAAGGAACTGCATGAGTACGGCGTTGCTCGTATCTTCTCACCTGAAGACGGTCGGACGCTCGGCCTGCAGGGCATGATCAACCAGATGGTCAAGGATTGTGATTTCCCAACTTTCTCAGATCTGACCGATGAAATGGAGCATCTCCAGTCGAAGGATCCGAGAGCAGTTGCGCGATTGATCACGGTTGCGGAGAACTTCGGAAAAACACAGAAGGAAATGGCTGCGACCGCAGAAAAAGCAATTACGCAAATGAAGGAAATGGCGTATAAAGTCCCTATCCTCGGAATCACAGGAACAGGTGGAGCGGGTAAAAGTTCTTTAACTGATGAACTCGTCCGTCGTTATTTGAATGAATTCGAGGATAAGACAGTCGCGATCCTGTCCGTTGATCCGACGAAACAGAAAACAGGCGGAGCTCTGCTTGGAGACCGGATCCGTATGAATGCGATCCACTCACCGCGCGTTTACATGAGAAGTCTCGCAACACGTGGTTCGAAAACGGAACTGTCTGAAGCGATAATCGAAGCGCTTTCGGTCGTAAAAGCTGCGGGCTATGATCTGATCATCGTTGAAACAAGCGGAATCGGGCAAGGGAATGCTGAAATCGTAGAAATCTCGGACGTATCGATGTACGTGATGACAAGCGAATTCGGTGCACCTTCCCAGCTTGAAAAAATCGATATGATCGACTATGCAGATTTGATCGCAATCAACAAATTCGATCGTAAAGGTTCAGAGGATGCCTTACGCGACGTGAAAAAGCAATACCAGCGCAGCCGTATGCTTTTTGATAAAGATCTTGATGACATGCCGGTGTTCGGTACGATCGCGAGCCAATTCAATGACCTTGGCACAAACATCCTTTTCAGCGCACTTGTGAATGTTTTGAATGAAAAGTTCAATCTAGGTTGGGAAACGTCTTTCGATACAAAAGGGAAAGTCGAAAAACAGAACATGATCATCCCGCCGGACCGTGTCGGGTATCTGAATGAAATCGTGCAAACAGTACGCGGCTATCATGAATATGTGAAGGAACAATCCGAAACAGCACGTAAAATGTTCCAGATTGACGGAACGCTCGAAGCGATCGAGGAAACGAATGCGGACGGCGAAGTGACGATCCGTACGTTGTCAGATATGAAAAAAGATTACGAGAAGAAGCTCCATCCTGAAGCGAAGGAAATTCTAGATGGATGGGATACGCTGAAAGAACAATACAGCAAGGATGAATTCGTGACAAAGATCCGTGATAAAGAAATCGTGACAGAGCTCAAGACACGAAGCCTTTCGGGTCTTGATATTCCTAAAGTCGCACTACCAAAATACAAAGACTGGGGCGAAATCATCCGCTGGTCAATGCTCGAAAACGTTCCCGGGCGCTACCCGTTCACAGCAGGCGTATTTCCTTTTAAACGAAAAGGAGAGGATCCGAAGCGCCAATTTGCCGGTGAGGGGACTCCTGAGCGCACGAACCGCAGATTCCACTACCTTTCAAAGGATGACGAAGCGAAGCGTCTCAGTACTGCTTTCGACTCAGTGACATTGTACGGTGAAGATCCAGATTACCGTCCGGATATTTACGGAAAAGTCGGAGAAAGCGGCGTCAGCATCTGTACACTTGAAGACATGAAAAAGCTTTATGCTGGTTTCGATCTGACTGCACCGTCGACATCCGTTTCAATGACGATCAATGGACCGGCGCCGATAATCCTTGCGATGTACATGAATACAGCGGTCGATCAACAGTTTGCTCGCTTTGAAGAGGAAAATGGTCGTAAGCCTACTGAAGCAGAAGCGGATGAAATCAAAGCGAAGACGTTGTCGGTCGTACGCGGAACCGTCCAGGCGGATATTCTGAAGGAAGACCAGGGACAGAACACATGTATCTTCTCAACGGAATTTGCTCTTCGTTTGATGGGGGACATCCAGGAATATTTTATCGACAACAAAGTCCGTAACTACTATTCTGTATCGATTTCTGGATACCATATCGCTGAAGCAGGTGCGAACCCGATCACTCAGCTTGCCCTTACGCTTGCAAACGGCTTCACATATGTAGAGTACTATTTGAGCCGTGGTATGGACATCGATACATTTGCACCGAACCTGTCCTTCTTCTTCAGCAACGGACTCGATCCGGAATATACCGTCATCGGTCGCGTAGCGAGAAGAATCTGGGCAACAGTTATGAAAAATAAATACAAAGCCAATGAGCGAAGTCAGAAACTGAAGTATCATATCCAAACATCAGGACGCTCTCTGCACGCTCAGGAAATCGACTTCAATGATATCCGCACGACGTTACAAGCCTTGATGGCGATCTATGATAACTGTAACTCGCTGCATACGAACTCCTATGATGAAGCGATCACGACACCGACGGAAGAATCCGTACGACGCGCAATGGCGATCCAAATGATCATCACAAAGGAACTCGGCCTAGCGAAAAATGAAAACTCGCTGCAAGGTTCATTTATCATCGAAGAGTTGACGGATCTCGTCGAGGAAGCAGTGCTACAGGAATTCGAACGCATCAATTCCCGAGGCGGAGTACTCGGTGCGATGGAGACACAATACCAGCGCGGTAAGATTCAAGAAGAGTCGATGTATTATGAGATGAAGAAGCACGATGGGACATTGCCGATCATCGGAGTGAATACGTACCTGAATCCGAACCCACCATCGGAAGAAGACTTCAACCTTCAATTGGCTCGTGCCACGAAAGAAGAAAAGGAACAGCAAATCGCTAGTTTGTGTTCTTTCCAGGAAAAGCATGCGGATAAAACGACTGAGGCACTACATCGCTTGAAGCAGACAGCACTGTCAGGCGGCAACCTGTTTGAAGAGCTGATGACGACGGTTCGTCATGCAAGCCTTGGACAGATTACACGTGCACTTTACGAAGTCGGTGGAAAATACCGACGGAATATGTAAGACGTTGACGAAAAATGAATAGTAAGGAACCATCTCGAACGATTCTTCTTCGAGGTGGTTCTTTTTCTGTTCTGTTAGGTAGACATTTTTGCAGTCAATGTTGACTCTTAGACATGCTTTTGCGTTTTTAAACTTAAACTCGATTTTTTAGACTTATTACTGGATTTTTAGACTTATTCCAAATTCTTAGACTTAGTTGCGAATTTTTAGACTACACTCCATTTGACCACAATATAGGATTTTTCACCTGAATAATTTGAAAAAATTGTGCAGAGCTATAGCATATCTTTAGAGAATTTGTTTATAATGGATGGTATGATTACGTTAGTTTTGGCTAGGTGAGCTTTGAATAAATCGGTAAGGTAATCTATGTCTTAAACGAAATTCGCGACACTCCTGCGGGAAAAGCGATCCAGGCGAGAACCCAAAGCCGATTTCGTAAAGTTAGCCTTGTTTATAGATTAGTCAATACGACTGATTAACGAGAGAAAGGACGTGCCTGTAGATGCTGGATACGTATTCTAAAGAAGAACTAAAGGAAGTTTCAATGCTTGAAATCGCATTTCATATTTTAAAAGATAACAAGAAACCGACTCCTTTTACCGAATTGATGGAGCAAGTTTCTAAAATGCGAGATTTGAGCCCAGAAGAGCAAAAACAACGGGTTGCTCAATTCTACACGGACATCAATATCGATGGTCGTTTCGTTTGTGTCGGGGATAACCAATGGGGATTGAAGGTATGGTACCCAGTTGAAAGCAGTGATGAAGAGCTGGCAACAACGATCAAACCTAAGAAACGTAAAAAAGCGAAAGCGAAATTGGATGATGACGACGAAGATTTCGAAGACTTTGAAGAAGATTTAGAGGAAGACTTCGACGATATTGATGACGACATTGAAGACGTTGATGATGAAGAAGAAGAATATGTGGACTTCGATGATGAAGAACTTTCTGATGATGAAGAAGACACTGATGAAGACATTGCAGATGATGAAGAAAAGGAAGAAGAATAAATCATCTTGACAATTGACAAGAAAGTAGATAGAATCATTTTTGGGCTTTACTTATAGTCTTAAATTAATGACGAATTTAATATTTTATTTTACGAATCTTAAACAAAAGCGCCCCCCATACAGGGCAGGTGTCGCTTTTGTTTTTTTATTTACACGAAGACTTTGTTAACTGTTAATGTTGGTTAGAGTTTTCTTTTATCCGACTCTGTTGGTTTCCGCAAACACCAACACATCGATTTGAAGCTGTTAAGTTTTACATGGATGAGAATACTATCTAACAGAGCTGAACAGATAAAGCACTCCCGTTTTATTACAGGTACATTGTGAACAGGCAAAAGAACAAATCAAACATATTGATCTCAAAGGGGGAACCAACATGACGAAAAAGTATATCTTTGTAACCGGTGGGGTAGTTTCATCTCTAGGAAAAGGCATTACGGCAGCCTCGCTGGGACGTCTTCTGAAAAACCGTGGAGTGAATGTGACGATTCAAAAGTTCGATCCATACATCAACGTTGATCCAGGAACGATGAGTCCATATCAGCATGGGGAAGTATTCGTTACGGATGATGGAGCTGAAACAGACCTGGATTTAGGTCACTATGAGCGTTTCATCGATATCAATTTAAATAAATACAGCAACGTTACGACAGGGAAAATTTATTCGACTGTCTTGAAAAAAGAGCGCCGCGGGGATTACCTTGGCGGAACGGTTCAAGTCATTCCGCATATCACGAACGAAATCAAAGAACGTGTATTCCGTGCTGGACGTGAAACGAATGCCGATGTGGTCATTACAGAAATC